>DXUR01000047.1 GCA_019417795.1 Clostridiales bacterium
ACTGGTAGGTCCTGCGATCTTCGCAGCGCAGGAGGTAGTTGTAGACGGCGATCTCATGAGAGCTGAGGCCGAGATTGAAGACTTCGTTGGGGACGAGATAGTAGTGTTTGTTCAGGTCCCGCTTGGGCCAGCGCTGGAACATCAGGCATCACCTCCTGTCTGCGCATCGACCCACCGGCAGAACTTTTCTTTGGGTACCACGATGCGGCTGCCGATCCGCAGCGCTGGGAAGCCCGTCTCGTGCATGAGCTCATAGGCGCTGGAGATGGACACGCTCAGCACCTGCGCCACCGTGTTCGCGTTGAGGAACAGCGGCAGCTGGTCATAGTTGGTGAATGTGGATTCTTGCATTGGATTCCTCCTTTATAATTTTTTGTTGAGAGCTGCAAGCAAAAAAGCTCCCACTGAAAAAGTGGGAGCAGTATCCATATTGCAAATTTGGAACCTCATGATAGAATAGAAGCATGAGGAGGTGAGCCAATGCCGTTGGTGAAATACAGGATCTACGAACTGTCCGCCAGAGCCGTGATCAGCTACGGAAGGCAGCAGGAGTGTGCATACGCCTTCCAGCTCAGCGCCGCCGAGACAGAAAAATGCAAATCACTTTCCGCGCCCCATGAGCAGGACGATAACGCACTGTTCTATCAGACTATGTGCGTGCTGCGCGGCGATGCCTTCACCGGAACACCCGGTGGGCAGCTGGTGACGGATCTCTCGGACATCATTTTCTATATGGACTTCTCCGGTATCTTCGACCGGAGCGGCGCCAGAAAGAAACACCTGATCCGGCAGGAGAAAGCGAAGGCCCTGTTCCGTCCCGAGGGCGTGAGCCTTGATTTTGGCTCCGGCCCGCATCGCTATCTTGCCTTTGAGCGTTCGGGCAGCATGAGCCGGCAGGCGCGGCTGGCCTTCATCCGGGAGGATTTTTATGACACGGTGTGCCGCCGCATCATGATGGATATGACCATCGGTGACTGCCAGCTCAGCAAGCTCTATGCTTACAACGGCCTGATGCTGTCCAGCGGTATCCGCATTGACGGCATCGGCATTGACCGGCCCCACCGGGTGGTGGTCATCGACAATCCTACGCGCACAGAGCGGAATGTCAGCGTCATCACCGTAGAGGACGACGGAACGCAGAGCAGTACCCGCAAATATCACCGGGTGGAGAAAAAAGAGGACATCGAAATCACCTGCTTCGACGGCGAGGGGCTGATCTCAAAAGAATATGCCCGCGTCGTGGACGAGAAGCTGTGCGGGAAGAAAGTCCACACCTCATTCCAGATCCGTATGCCCTATGTCAAGGGTATGCTGCACGAGGTGGACTTCAAAGACTTCCTGACCCTCTGCGGGACGGACACCATCACCGATCTGTGGGGCATGGAGCATTCCGTCCGGGATGTGGACGTCATCCTCACCAAGAGCATGTTCAAGGGATACGGCTGGCTCACTGCCAGTGGCATGAACTGGGAGGACTACCGGACGGTGTTTCGCAAGTACCACCACGCACTGTACATCACAAATGTCAGCAAGGAAAAGCCAGAGAAAACGACAGAACTGAACTATCAGTTTTTGAATACGGTGTCCCTCAGAGCGGATGAGTTCCGCCCCGCCGATCTGCCGGACGGCTGGGATCGCAGCCCGGAGACAGACGAGCGAAATTGGCTCACCAAGCAGACAGAGCTGGCGTATTACAGCTTCTGCGCCGACGAGTCATTTCGGCAGAATTACTTTCTGGAGAAGTTTGAGCGGGTCAGCTGGTGGGAACGACACCAGGGCAAGGACCAGATCCTTGCCGCCGTGCTGAAAAAGAATCCGAGCTTCATCAACGAACCGGTCTATGCCAAGCGACTGGAGGATGAAGCCGATAAAATCGTGGAGCAATACGCCGTCGGCCGGTTGATCGTAGCGGGAGACAACCGTTATCTTTCCGGTGATCTTCTGGACTTTCTGGCATTTCTGCTCCCGACTGTTCCGCCGCGCAAACGCAGGCAAC
This sequence comes from Clostridiales bacterium, assembly GCA_019417795.1. Next base: position 1,997 of record DXUR01000047.1, read on the forward strand.
GGATGTTTTACAGCACCGTCATGACCGACCACTTCCCGGAGAGTTCCTTCTATGCACCCCAGGCGGCCTATGCCCATGACGACGCCTGCACGCTGCTACGCAATCCGCACATTGCCCGCAACGAGGAGCTACAGCTTTCCTTCTACGACGCGAAGGAAGAGAGAAAGCAGATGCGGCATTACTATTTCGGGCACCTGACGGATGTGGTGATGGTGGATTCCAATATGCTGGCTGCGGAGCGGCTGGGCGGCGCTGACTACGACGGCGATATAATCAAGACCATATCTGATCCGATCCTGAATGCCTGCGTCCGCCGCAACTACAACCTCTACCGCTACGAGAAACACAAATCCCTCACCAACACAGAGAACATTCCTCTGCTGATGATCCCTACGGCCCAGCCCCAAATCCGCAGTGCCGACGACTGGGAGGCACGGTTTGAGACCGTTCGCAGCACCTTCTCCTCCCGCGTCGGTCAGATCTGCAATGCCGCGCTGGATCGCAGCATTATCGCCTACAACGAAAACTCCGACGCCGAGGAGCGGGAGCGCTGCCGGGAGGAGACGGAAACATTGGCCATCCTCACCGGGCTGGAGATCGACTCGGCTAAGAGCGGCATCCGCCCCGATCTGGATGAGTACCTGACCCATAAGACCGTCAAGCGCAGTGCCTTCCTCAAATATAAGACGCTGGTAGAGGAGGCGGAGACCCGGCGTGCCTGGTACGAGCCTACCCATGCGGCCAAGGTAAAGGCGTTTTTCAAAAAGGTGGATTGGGACGAGGTGGACTCCAATGTGGAGCGCCTGCCGTATCTGGCACAGCAGCTGAAAAAGAACACGCCGCGCATCAAGGCAAAGCCCGCCAAGGACGAAGAATTGTTTTCCTTCGCTCGGCAGCCGGACTGGAAGGAACAGCTAAACTCCGATAAGCTGGCGGCAGTGGATGCGCTGCTGCGGGATTACGATGCCTGCCTCTCCCGCATCCGGGCCTGCCGCGTTCCGTTGAAGGAGAAAAAGCGGAAGAGCGATGTGGAGCGCATTTTGTATGCCAGGGGGCAGGAGGATGCATACGATCCCGACGAGCTGTACGCCCTGTTCGGCAGCCTGCCGCCAGAAAAGGTGTCCGCTCTGCGGCAAGCCATGCAAAAGCAGGCATGGCACCTCATGGACGAGGATGCACGGGAGTGCTTCCTGAGGGAATGGCTGACGGAGCCGGAGTTTGAGGATATTTACGATCTGCTGACCGATTTCCGCTTCGGTGGCTACCGCATCCTGGGAGACATTGTCTGTGATATAGAGGACGAGAACACCGGCAGGGAGAAAAAGCAGCTGTTCCGCGAAAGCGACTCGAAAGCCTTCACCGCCATGATGAGCGCCTTCGCGGACAAATCCGCCTCCCGGAGCTACCGTGATGCGGTGACGGCCAAGTGCCGGGAGCTGCTGACCGCGATTGTAAGACCGGCTCTGGCCGTGCGCTATGTGGTGGCCCTCGGCAGACGCGACCTGCTGTGGGAACTGCTGCCGGAGTATATCGAGAAAAATGTTCTGGAGGTGTGGGATGATTAACGAATGGGTGGAATTCTGCGCATATACCGGAACGGTCTCCTATACCGCCAGCAAGAAGAGCGATACGACATGGCTGGGCCGGTTCACCTTTGCCACGATCCTGGAGTTTGAGGGGATGTCGCGGATTTTGACTGTTCTGGCTCGCGGATACCTGTTCCACGGGGAGGATGGAGCGGTCATTTCGGGTGATCCGCATGACCGGGTCGACCATGCCCGCCGTGCGCTCTGCGCCTGGTGCAGTGTGCCAGAGGACGGAAAGCGTGTGCAGGACAAGGAGTGGCAGTTCCAGACGAACTTTTCGGAGCTGCACACAGAGTTCCCGGAGCTGGTGGATGCGGATGGGGTCGGCTGGTTCCTCCGCCATGTCCTCCGCATCGCGGACTTCATGCTGACGCACCCGGAAAAGGTGCGCAGCACCTCGCTCAAGTATGCGGAGGTCATTCAGTCCAAGTTTGCCGCCGCATGGCGAAGCAAGGTGATGCAGTATCAGACCCCGATTTTTGCGTCCCAAACCAAGGGCGCTTGGACGCTGCGCTTTGATGATGTCCTTGCTGATGCGTTGGAGCTGGGAGCGCTGCGCAGAGAGGAGCCGGAGCTGCCGCCTGAACTGACAGAGAAAGTAACAACAGCGCTTCCGAAGGGAATTCCAGCCGAGGTTGTCTGTACGCTGATCCGCTATTACCTTGCCAACCGGCAGGATGATTGCGAATGGGCCGTCCTGCCGGTGGCAAGCTTTGACGCCTACTTCGGGGACACCAGCTTCAGCAAGAAGTACCTGCCCAAGGTCCCGGCGGAGATCGTGGAGCGGAGCAATGCTTTCGGCATCAGCCGGTATCGGATCACAGAAGAATATCTGCCATAAGACACAGACAGCGGGACAAGCCTTTACGGCCTGTCCCGCTGCTTTCTCTGCCCGGATTCTGAAAAATGTTTTCTTTGTCTATGGCGGTGCATCCGTTGAGCCGCCGCCTATGCTCTACTCCTCGTCATCATCAGACCACGAGGAGATCATGTGAATATCCCCGGTGTCCATGTCCATCGCCATGTGATCTCCCATGCGCATCATGAGATTCCCATCGGAGTCCATCGCCATGCTGTCAGAAATGCTCATGGCGAAGTCGCCGTCATCGTAGTCAAAAATGTACTTTGACATACCGTGCACCTCCAATTTTAATCATCGTATTCCGGATAGTCAGGCGCCCACTCGGGCATCCAATGCGCTTTGTTTCTGCGGTTTGCATTGTGAGTTCTCTGGTGCGATCTGTGGTTCGGATTCATCTGATTGGCCCGATTGTCAGCGTCAGCTTGATATGCCTTGTTATTGGGATTATGCAGATTTGCCCAGTGATCCAGTTGTGCTTTGGTATGTGTTTTTCCTGATACCTTTCCCATAATCAGCCTCCTTTCTGAACCGAAAAAAGCCCACGCACTTTGCTTCGTGCGTGGACTGCGATCATCCGGAAGACCGCTTTGCACGCAACAAAACAAACCCGACGAAAGAACACTTTCTTCGGTTCGATTTTGTGGTGCAAAGCATCGAAACAACAGGGGGACAACGACAGTCAACCAGCAAACTGCTTTCTCAATTCCATAATGAGAATTTGATTGGAATCAATAGTTTCGAGGATTTACTCATTTGTCCGCTAAATTGTCTATATCACTACATAGGTTCAATATGATTCGTACTCTCATGATACGAATGGTTGAAGCTTAGGATAGTCCAACAATTCAGCGTTATCATGATAACATGAATGGGAAGCGAATGCAATGGGTAACTACACATTTCACCCCATGATTCCAATTTTATTGCCGTTTTCGTAAATATCCGTACCATCTTCACAGTGGTTGGGACCCTCGTACTCCACCCAACCGAAGCCCGCTACATAGACTTTGTCACCGGGCTGCAGTTCTTTAGGAGGTTTGGGCGGAGTTGGCTCTGGTGCGGAATTCTTAGCGGATGCCTGCCCCGTGGAAGGCTGGAGTTCGGAAGCTGTGGGCATTTCAATAGGCCCTATCTCCGGTTCAGGTTGCTCTTCTCGGGGCGCTTCTTGTCGCGGAATCGTTCCTTTTTCCTTCTCTGCCAGTGTTGTGGGTTCCTCAATTTCCGCAACGGTCGCTTCCTTTGCGTTCACAGCGGTTTCTGCGGCTGGGACGGGTGTTTCCTCGATTGCGTTGTCATGTGGCCACACAGCGGCGCACAGGGCGGCACATGCGGCAATCATTGTCACTATGATGAATTTCTTCATTTTCTTCATTTTTCTGCCTCCTTAGATGCGAAACGAGCGCCTGATCCCATTGCCGTTTGGCAGGAGACTGAGCGCTCGTTTTCGTAGTGATTCAATTCTACGGAGAGTTTCCACGCCAGTTCAAATCCAGCGATAAAGCTGTCGATGGAGGTCTCCTCCGCAATACGGTCTTTTGCGTCGATGATCTGGAGCACCAGTCGACGCTCCGGTTTGCCCAATACCTCGCTCAGGGCTTGATGGCATTCCTCAATTTCCTGTTTCTGAGCCCGGAGTTCAGGCGGGGTATAAAAGCAGTCGTATAGGTCTTTCAGCAGCTTGTATTTCATGTGCTCGCCTCCTTGCAGCGCAAACATATACCACAGTTCGACGGAAACAGCTACTGAAACTTTTTTAGAAAAATAGCGGCTGGAACATTGCGTTTCAGCCGCTATTTAAGATGTGGGGTACTCGTGGTGTGGGCTCGCAAGTTAACTATACCCCTAAGCAATTTTTACTTCTGTTTGCATCCATGCTGAGAGGGGCTTTTTTATGGCGATGGCTGCCCTGGGCAATTCGTAGTGACATTGCGAATGATGATAAGCGATATCCTGGTGTCACCAATTCCACAGACCAAAATCAAGTCAACGAATCTTTGTCTTCCACCTTTTCCGCTTTGGACAGTTCTTCCCAATCTCCAAGGTTTCCGCACCTACGAAGATAATCAAGGCCACCGTCCACGGCGCATGAACCGCAGCTGCAAAACTTGAAATCATGGACAGTTTTGCTTTCGATGATATCTCCACATTTCTTGCATCTGATTGCGTTTCTGATAATTCTCGGCATAATCATTCTCCCTTTAGTGCAGTCCGGATTTTTTCTTTTTCTCCGCTGCCGTCTGTACGGAGGCGCAGGAACGGAACAGCGCACTTCTCCAAAACGGAGTTCTTCTTCATATCTCGCTCTGCCTGCTTACTCCCGGCCTCATGGAAACCAGTTCCGTCCACTTCGATTGCCAGCACGGGCTGCTTATCCATCTGATTGAACAGCAGAAAATCCACATGGGTCAACAGATTGCGGGCATATTGGCGTTCTTCCTCTGTCAGCGGTTCATAGTCTTTCACCAGTGTCGCAAGAGAAACATGCACTGCACAACCGATAGAGGAAAACGCCTCCTCAGACAACACCTCTTGAATCACAGAGTACATGAGATTCTCGGAATCGTACTCCGATACTCGCTTATGTTTTTGCAGGTATGCCCTGCGTTGCTCGGCATAGCCATGATAGAGCATATCGAATACGGAGTAGACCTGACTCTGGATAACCTCAAAATTGTTATATTCGATGTACCGCGTTAGGTCGCCGTAGTTGGTCTGGTCATTGCGCGGGTCCTGTGATGTGACCACCGCCAGCGAATGAACCGCGCGGGAAACCGCCACATTCAGCATATGAGGATCATCCACGAAATCTGTGATAACATTGTCGACCGAAGTTAGAATGATGGCATCCTGTTCCCGCCCCTGAAACTTGTGGACGGTGTCCACCTCGTAAGTATCTCCCAGCTGCTTGCGGATGGCTGTCACCTGGTCCCGATACGGCGTGATAATGCCGATGCTCTGGAAATTCTGCTGATGCAGCCGCGGAAGCACCTCCTGCTGGATGACATCGATCTGGCGCTGGTTGAGATGACCGCGGGCGTGGTTGCCCGCAGTCGTCCGGTACATGGTCAATACATTTGGCTCGTCGTGGTCCTTCGTCATAACGATCAGCTGCCCGTGGTAGAACTTCTGGTTGCAGAAGTTGATGATTTTCGGGTGGCAGCGGTAGTGTTCCCGCAGCAATGTAACAGGCGCGTCCTGCCATATTTCCAATGCAGAGGACAGCAGGCTGTGGGTAGAAAAGCGATAACGCTCATCCAAGGAATACTTCTGCCAGATGGCATCGCTGGTGCGGATGTCATCCTCTGTCAGCACATTGGGGAGCTGCTTCAAGTCCCCGACAATCACAATATTCCGCGCACAGGAAAATGCCAGAACGCCAGTAGCCAAATCGACCTGTGAGGCTTCATCCACGATCAGGTAATCGTAGATATGATCGATGCTCAGCGTTCCTTTGATGGAATAGGTCGTGCTAAGCACCACCGGATACTCGCGGGTAAACTCTTCGGAATTCCGGCGGAAATCATTCTTTTCAAAGCATCGTCTATTATTCCGCCAATGATACCGTGTTGCCAGTTCCGCCCGGAACAGCCGCAGGGACTTCTGAGTAAGTTCGTCCATTTTCGCATCGAAAGCGTAGTGTTCCAGCTTGCGGTTCAGTTCCTGCTTTTCGGTCTCCAATTCTCTCCTTTTTACGGCATAGAACTGACTCTGCAAATAAGGAATAACCAGTTCTGGGGAACGGAGAAACAGTTTGAGCGCATTGCGATTAAATCGGAACATGATGGAGAGTTTTTGCAGAAGGCCTAAGCGAGTCTCCTGCTCTGCGTGTTGTTCAAATTCCATCCAAAGCGCAAGGATCTTCTGCGAAGACAGCTTGTCCAGGCTCTCCGTCGGCGCATCGCTGTAGGTCGCATAGTATTCCTCGAAATAGTGCTGCTCTGGATTCAGCCGCAAAAACTCCTGCTCAATTTCCGCAATGCGGTTCTTGGCGTTGAGCATTTCGTTCAGCTCTTTGGAAAGTGCAGTTGTATCCTGATCCAACTGCTGCCGCTCCTCTATGGGCATTTCCCAATCACTCATATTCGGATAGACGCCGGTCTGGATCTCCAGAAACTTCTGCTTATTGGCAAGACTTCCGAGAAATGCAGTCAGGAAGCCAGCGTTCTTCTTTTCCAGCTTTTCTGCCACATTGTGCGTTGCAGAATTATTGTTGGATACGACCGCCACGGTCTTCCCGCTCCGAACTACGTTGGCGATAATATTCAGAATTGTCTGTGTCTTACCCGTCCCTGGAGGCCCTTGAATAATGCTGATCTTGGAAGAAAGCGCCCGCTCCACCGCCAGCTTCTGACTCTGGTTCAGACCAAACGGATAGATCACAGCCTCCGGCATTTGGGGTACTTTGACTTCCTTCTGCGGCGCAAGATAGCTTGCCAACACGGTATCCTCGCTGATCTGCTTGATCTTGTCATACTGCATACTCAGGATGTTGATGCCTTCCACCTCGAGGCTAATTGCCGCGGCAGTCTCTTTGAAATATTGGAATGCCTCTTGATTTTTATCGTCTGTCAGGCAATTCTGCTGGAACTGCACTTCACTCCTACGGAATGATAAATCTTTCTTTCCGTTGCGAACAATGCGGTAATATCTGCCGAAGTCGAGAAGCTCATCAATTTCGCTGATTGTTTGCCCGTTTGCGGTGACAATCACCTGCGCAGGGTCGATTTTCTTTTGCAGGGACAAGATCTCTACATTGCTGCTCTGAAAGCTGTATGTCTTATTGGGCGCACTGGTATAGACGACCTCACACTTCCCGTCATGGAACTGAAAGCCGGAAACCGAGTCCGTCTGATCTTTTCCCTTTATGATGATTAAGTGCTTTCGTGCGTCCATAGGCATCTCCCCATCAGTTTATCTCGTAGTTCATAAGGTGTGAGTTATTTCATTACTCGTTCAAGAAGTGTCCGATAGCTATCCACCACATCATAAACTACATTTCCGTTGCTGATCGCCTTGAAATGCTCTCTTGCGCAGTGAATTTTAGATTCCTCAATGAGCCGGAGCTGCATGGAGGACATAGAGCCTTTCGTCTCAGCAACAAAGTAGATGTGCTTGACTGTGCCTTCATAGAAAGCAATCGCCCAGTCCGGATTATAGTGTCCTACTGGCGTTGCAATATAAAAGCTGTCCGGCAGCTTCACATAAACCGCAACATCTGTGTTGGTGTCCAGGTCGGCTGCAAAATCACGCTCGTTCGTGGAATCATACACGATATGATCGTATAGATGCCGCTGCGCTTTCATTGCATTTGTACCGAGCTTGCCCTTGATGGTCGGTTCGGTAAAGATGTCCGTGTCGTAATGCTCATCCAGCACATTGTAGGTGATGTGCTGAATGATTGCAGTTGCCTTTTCGTCATTGATCAAAGCGGCTGCTTTGATGATAAATTCTTCCGGATTGAACTTGAACTGCTCAAAAACGGGTTTCTCAATGCCTGTCAGAATTGCAACAACTGCTTTTCGTGTCAAACCGGTCTCTCCGACCAGCTTGCCGATTAAATCATACTTTACGCTGCTGCCCACGCGGATTTGCTTGCTGCTGTCATAAGTAGAAGACTTTGACTTCGAGAATGCACTTCCGTCAAGAAGCGAGTCCTTTGACTTGATCTCATCCATCGCACCGGTTTCAACTTTGAAGAAGATTTTCGGCACATGAAGATTCCTGTTGATGGAAGCAATCGCTTTGTTTACAAGCTCATTGGTATCAAAATCAACCACATACACAGATTTTGGGCTGATACGTTTCCAGAGAGCTTTGAACTCCGGCATGGCGAGCTTGTCGGGATCAACTTGCAGCTCGACGTTCTTGTCGCGGGCATTCTCCGGCTGCATAGCGCGGCTGTCATAGACGGAATCAAGGATATTGATTACTGCGTCGCGGCTGTCCGCCACTTCTTCTGCAACTTGAATTGCACCGTTTGCTTTGTCAGCGTAATATTTGTCGGTCAGCGCACCCTTCTTGTCCACATAACCGTTGACGATCAAATCAAAGTAGATTGCCTGTGCGGTTTCGCCGTCCACAACCTGTTCGTTGCCTCTGGCATCCACAATGACCTTGCCCTTGAAGAGGTCGGCGGTAACCGCCACAGGACGTCCGGCAACTGCATCGGCAAGCTCAGTCTGCAAGCCCTTTGCAAAGCTGTCATAGCTCTCGCTGGCAATAACGGTCAGCACATTGATAGAATGAACATCATTGCCGAGGACGTTGGCATCCATGCGCTCGCCGTCCTGATTGACGCAAAGGCGCAGACCACGACCGACTTCCTGACGCTTGCGGACCTCACTGCCACTCTGTTTCAGCGTGCAGATCTGGAATACATTCGGGTTGTCCCAACCTTCACGCAGTGCGGAATGAGAGAAAATGAAACGCACAGGTGACTTTTTCGGATCGCGATCCAGAAGCAGCTCCTTGTTCTTCATAATCAGATCATAGGCGTCAATATCGTCAGAAGTACCTTCCTTTTTATCGGAAAGCTTACTGTCGGTCATCTTGCCTTTTTTGTCAACGGAGAAGTAACCGGCGTGGGTATCATGGGCAGAAATCGCGTCCAGGTAGCGGATGTAGTCCTCGTCTCCGATTTCCCGCTGCAAGTGTTCAATAATGTCTGCATACTCTTCCTCAAACATATCAGCATAGATGCCGTTGAAGGGATGTCCTGCCTCGTCGTACTGCTTGTACTTTGCAACCTCGTCGATGAAGAACAGCGACAGAACCTTGATGCCCTTATGGAAAAGCTGACGTTCCCGCTCCAAGTGAGAGAGAATGGTTTCGCGGATTTGAATTCGGCGAAGCTGGTCTTCACTGACCTTGCCGATCACATCACCGGCAAAGATTTTGACGCCGTTCAGGAACTCCACAGAGTTGTCGCGTCCGTCGATAGATTTCACCACAAAGCCGACTTTGTACTCGTCCAGATTACCGGAATTGTCGTAAAGATTATAACCGATTCCGACCGTCGCTGTTTTCTTGCGGATGCCGGACGCGCCCTTGTAATCAAACTGAATGGTTGCTGTCGGATCTGCTTTGGAGAGATTGATGCTTTCCAGATAGACAAATCCCTCGGTTGCCGTACTGCCGGACTCCGTGATGCCTTTAACGGCAATCTTTTTGACCAGCCGCTTGTTGTACGCTTCCATCGCATCAAGGCGATAGACCATGTTATAAATGCTGTCCGCCTTGTGGGTTGCGGAGTAGCGCAGCGTCAGCAGCGGATTAAACTCTTTCAGGCGTTCCTTTGTCTGCTTGCCCTCGACCGACTGCGGCTCGTCGATAATCAGAATCGGGTTTGTCTTTGCGATAATGTCGATTGGGCGGCGGGAACGGAACTCGTCCAGCTTCATGTAAATACGTCGTGCATCCTTACCTCTGGCGTTGAATGCCTGAGAATTGATGATCATAACATTGATGGCGCTGTCCGACGCAAAACGGTCAATTTCCGTGAGCTGGGCAGAATTGTAGATGAAGAACCGGATCTTCTTGCCGTATTCCTCCGCAAAATGCTCCTGCGTCACCTGAAAAGACTTATAGACACCTTCACGGATGGCGATGCTCGGCACGACCACGATGAATTTGCTCCAACCATAGTGCTTGTTCAGCTCATACATGGTCTTGATGTAGGTATACGTTTTACCAACACCTGTTTCCATCTCAATGGTCAGGTTATAGCGACCTTCCAGCTTGTCCGATGGCTTGAGCTGATTGGTGCGCTGCACCTTTTGCAGATGTTCCAGAATCAGCTTGTCGGAAAGCTCCGGCACAATGCGTTCATTCCGCCAGCCGGTGAAATCCGCATCGTCCGTCATGGTCTGCTGACCGTAGCCCCTGTCCATCATGTAGGTAGGCGTGAGGTAGGGCTGCCCGGCAAAGACGTCAACGACCGCTTTTGCCGCATCCGCTTGAAATTTTTGATGTTTGAATTGTAACTTCATCTGGAAGCTCCTTTCTTAGATCACCCGCACACGCTTGGTGATGTCATTTGCATCCTCCGGCATATAGAGCTTGAAAATCTCGAACACGTTGATCTTCTCCGGGCTGGACGCAAAGCCGGAATCGCGGAAGACGGCGCGGAGCGGCTTGCGCTGTGCGATCTCTTTGACCACGCTTTCGGGAAAGTACAGTTTACAAGGGACTACACAGAGTAGGTATCTGACGGGAGGGGTTCC
>DXUR01000470.1 GCA_019417795.1 Clostridiales bacterium
GCACCGGCGCTGGACTTGATGACGGTGGGGGTCACGGATGCGCCGCCCCGCTTGGGGATGACGATGCCGTGAGCGCCGCACAGCAGAGCCGAGCGCATGACAGCGCCCAGATTGTGGGGGTCTTCGATGCCGTCGCTCAGCACGAGGAAGGGCGGTTCACCCTTCTCTTTGGCAGCGGCCAGCAGGTCCTCCACCGTTGCGTATTCGATCTCACTGGCAAAGGCAGCCACGCCCTGATGGCTCTCGGTGCCGGTCATGAGGCGCAGCTTGTTGGGGTGCACCCGCTTGACGGTGGCACCGGCTTCCTTCGCCATTGCGGTATAGTAAGCGGCCACAGCCGGGGCCATGCCCTCGGCCAGCAGCACCGTATCCACGCCGGATCCGCTCTTCAGCAGCTCTGTGACCGGGTTCTTGCCGTAGACGAGGCTCTCGTTCCGGGGCTGGTCGTCGGCCTTTTCGCGGCGGGGACGGCGGGACGTATTGCGTTCTTCCCTGAAGTTTTCCTTCCGTTTTTGTCGCAGGGCACCAAAAACCCTCCCGGCCCGCGTCATCGTATCGCTTCAAACGAGTTTTCAGGGCCGCAGCGCTGCAAAGCAGCATTTTGCGGCAGACACTGACGCATTTTAGACGTACAGCGCTTATAACTCATCTTGAAGTATAACATAAGCGGCAGGGGTTTGCCATAGAATTGCGTTTTTTCTTCCCGTGAAATTTCTGTGCCGCCCGCCCGGGCAGCGCCTCATGGGAGAAGTGTTGCCTTTTGCGCGCCGGTTATCCGTCTTTTTGCCTGTGGTAAAAGTTTTCCACATTCAGACCGCTTTACCATCCGTATACCCGCCCTGTTTTTTCCACAAGTTGAAAACCCTGTGGAGAAAGTTCAAAACTCAAGCGTTCAAGCCTGTTTTCCGGGTGGAATTCCACACTTTCCACAAGGTTTTCCACAATCTTATCTCGACAGGCTCAGAACCCTGCATACATTTTGTAATTTTCAAGTCAGAATTATGACAAAATTTTGAAGCAGAGCGGCACTTATTTTGCCTTTTTATCCAACATCATTTTGACGAATGTGGATCCCTGTTGAAAATCGTCTGCTTTGGCGCCTCCGCCGCCGGTCTGGCCGGATGTTGTCGAAGCCTGTATAAAATGTTGCATCCCACTTATTTCTCTGTCTTTCGAGTACACTGCTGGCCAAGAAAGCTTCGGTTTGGTTACAAAAACTCTCCGGTGGATTGATTTTACCCGCTGTTTGGGGTATACTTAGGGTGCAACTTCGTTAAACCATGCACAAAGCGGTGTGTGGGTACGAACAGACCCCGATAATTTTTGGAGGTAATAATAATGTTGGTAAATGCAACCGAAATGCTCATCAAAGCTCGTGACGGCCACTACGGTGTGCCTCAGTTCAACATCAACAACCTGGAGTGGACCAAGGCTGTTCTGACCGCCTGCGAGGAGATGAAGAGTCCTGTCATCCTGGGTGTCTCCGAGGGTGCCGGCAAGTACATGACCGGCTTCAAGACCGTCGCTGCTATGGTCGATGCAATGGTCGATTCCATGGGCATCACCGTCCCGGTCGCTCTGCATCTGGATCACGGCACCTACGAAGGCTGCAAGGCCTGCGTTGAGGCCGGTTTCTCCTCCATCATGTTCGACGGCAGCCACTACTCCATCGAGGAGAATGTGGAGAAGACCAAGGAGCTGGTCGCTCTGGCACACTCCAAGGGCATGAGCATCGAGGCTGAGGTCGGCTCCATCGGCGGCGTCGAGGACGGCGTCGTGGGTAATGGCGAGATCGCTGACCCCGCAGAGTGCGCAAAGATCACTGATCTGGGCATCGACTTCCTGGCTGCCGGCATCGGCAACATCCACGGCGTCTACCCCGCCAACTGGAAGGGTCTGGACTTCGAGGCTCTGGACCGCATCCACAAGGCTACCAATAACATTCCTCTGGTCCTGCACGGCGGCACCGGCATCCCCGACGACATGATCGCAAAGGCCATCAGCCTGGGCGTCTCCAAGATCAACATCAACACCGAGTGCCAGCTGGTCTTCGCTGAGGCTACCCGCAAGTATATCGAGGCTGGCAAGGATCAGCAGGGCAAGGGCTTCGACCCCCGCAAGCTGCTGGCTCCCGGCTCTCAGGCCATCATCGACAAGTGCAAGGAAAAGATCGAGCTGTTCGGCTGCGCCGGCAAGGGCTAAGCAGAAGCTTCCTTCTTAAAGGATATACCCCCCAATAAATCATCGGCCCCGCTGCGTGGAGAGCTCCAACGCGGCGGGGCCGCTTTTTCTACTTTTATTCAGATATTCGGTAATGTCCGACGATGTCTATTCGTTTTTCCAGAATGTCCTGCTCGTAGGCAGTCTGCCATGGGTCATTGTGGTGAATGATATAGGGCACTCCGTTTTTATTTCGCCGGTCGGACACGATGCCGATATGTCTTTCAAAGATCACAATATCGCCGCCCTGCCATTCTTCAATTTCCGAGACATCTGTTGTCAGGGCAGCTGCCGTGTGTGAAAAAAACACCTTCAGGTTTCGTACCCGTCGGAAATCAATGTTTGCATCCTGTTCTGCTACCATATAATCCTGTGGCTGCTCCCGGATATCTGCGTTCACAAGCACCTGCAGATCATATCCGGCATTTTTCAACGCGTAAGCAACTACATCGGTGCAAACGCCATAACCATCGTCAGGATAACCGGTTTCATAATAGCGGCTTTTATATTTTGGATGTGTGCTCACATAGGTCAGTGCGCCGTTCAGAATGTCCAGCTGGTCATCTACCCCGTCATCATCCCGATCTGCGCTGCTATGAAACTGCGGTATCCTGTTCTGATAGTCGTCCTCAGGCCGGGATGCCGATGTGCGCTGGTAATGTGTCTGCACATAAAATACGATTCTGCAAAATATCAAAAGTGCTATTATTATTGCATAAGGCCTTGCTGAATCTTTGTGAGTTCTGTCCGAACGCATATTCTCACCCTTTCTTGTTTTTGAGGATACCAGCTTTTTTCCCGTTCTGCAAGCCCTTGGCATATATAATCTTTCTCAAAAAATAAAACAACAAAAACGCCCTAAGATCTCTCTTAGAGCGTTTCGTTCAAGTCGGCGACTACCTATTTTCACAAGCCGTTTCCAGCTAACTATCTTGGGCACGAGTGAGCTTAACTGCTGTGTTCGGAATGGGAACAGGTGGAACCTCACCGTCATCGTCACCGACCATATGACTGACACAGTATATCACATTTCTGTGTATCTGTCCAGTATTTTTAGAAGGACGTGCCTTCAAAACTGAATAATCACTGCTTACATTTTTTCGTTGACTCTAAGAGTCTCAAGCGAATTGTGGTCAAGCCCTCGACCTATTAGTACACGCTTGCTGAAT
>DXUR01000471.1 GCA_019417795.1 Clostridiales bacterium
CGCAAGCTCTCCTCTGACGAAACAAAAAATCTCACGGCGCTGGAAAGCATCTGGTATGAAGGGGATGTTCGTAGTCACCAGCATTATAACTGGACCCGCTATTATGCCCTGAATCTGCATTCCGTGTTTTATAGAGGAACCGTTGAGTGGCGTTGTTTCAACTCGACGCTCCATGCCGGAAAGGTCGCGGCCTATGTGAATTTATGCCTTGCCATGTCTGCTCAAGCCATTAACCAGCGCAGCACCGTCATGCGGAAAACCTATAGTGACAACGAACTGTTCACCTTCCGTGTCTGGCTGGTGCGGCTGGGACTCAACGGTGACGAGTTCAAGAATACCCGTAATCATCTGCTGGCCAATCTGGATGGTGATCGGGCATGGCGCTATGACAAGGATACTTATGAAGCCAATAAAAAGAAGAAAAAATCCAGAGAAATGGAGAGGTGAAGCCATTGAAGATACAGATCGAAGAAACCGTCTATGAGGGAACGGCCACGGAGATCATGGGCCGTCTGCGGGACCAGACCTTTGATCCCACAGAGTTCCCGGACATCGAGAGCTACATCTGGTTTTTACAGAGCAATGTCATCCGCACCACAGGAATGGACTGCCCACTGCCGGATGGGGATACGGAAACGCAGGCGCAGGCCATGTTCCGCCATTTGGACAGAATCGGCGGACTCAGACTGCTGGTGGACTAAGATGGAAGAAACTCTGTATTTCGCCTACGGCAGCAATATCAATTTAGAACAGATGGAGCATCGTTGTCCAGACGCCCAGCTCGTTGGGCCGGTGACGCTGCAGAACTATGAGTTGCAGTTCCGCGGCAGCGGCTTTGCCACTGTCTCTCCCAAGAAAGGCAGCGTCGTCCACGGTCTGCTGTGGAAACTCACGCCTTCGTGTGAGCAGTCGCTGGATCGCTATGAGGGGTATCCCCGCCACTACATCAAGGAAACGGTGACGGTACAGACCGCGGATGGTTCAAAAATTCCCGTCATGGCTTATATCATGGCGGAACCACTGTGCCGCCAGCCCGCACTGCCTTCTCCGTACTATTACCGCGCGATCCAGCAAGGCTTCGAGGCCAATGGCTTGCCAGTGGAATCGCTGGAGGAAGCGTGGAACAGGACCATCGACGAAATCTGGTTAGGAAAAGTGGAGAGGCTGAAGAATGGGAAAAATCTACAAACCAGAAAACCGGAGAGGTAATTTCGTAAAATGGGCATAAAATCGTCGGCGATGCAACGTTTGAGTCGCCCAAATCACACAAAGTTCATATCTCGATTACCCGGACCTCCTTCTCCAGCGTATGGGCATAGCGCATGGTGTAAAGCGTTCCACCACGATCTCGCCCATCATAAACGGCAATCACACGCTGAGACTCCGCGGCCATATACCGGTTTCTCTGCATAAAGCATGAAGGGGTATATTCTTGGCATACGACCGTGACCTCATCGCAGATTCGCAGCAAATCGTGAAATTGCTTGTTTTTTGTTTTAATCCTGCCCGCATAGGGCAAAGCCGCCTCTAAATACAGATTGGGGATGTATTCCTTTTGCTCGGCAACGATGGCCGCAAACATGAGATCCGTTCCTTCAGCAAAACCAGAGATGAAGCGGGTATATCCATCCTCAATCGCTGCCAGGACTTCACGTCGAAGCGCTTGCTCTACGTAGACGGCCCGATCTGTTGGAATATCCCGATGTCCCGTAACACAACATACTTTTGTTTCCATTATGGTTCCTCCCATTGCGGTTCAAGTTTAGAACGTCCTGATATGGGCAATATTGCCTATAACGCTATATGTTCATTATAGGCAATAATGAAGATATGTAAAGTGCGAAACGGAGGGAGGAACCGGGATGATCTCATACGCCCCATTATGGGAAACGATGGAAAAGCGTGGAGCGACCACATATACGCTGCAATGTAAAGGTGGGATCAGTAGCTCTACGATCCGGAGGCTGAAAGCGAATGAATCCGTTTCGACCAACACTTTGGACGCGCTATGTAAAATACTGGATTGTACTTTGGCTGATATAGTGACTTATCTGCCAGACAAGGAATAACGAGGAATGGAGGGGAATTCCATTCCTCGTTTTTGGAATCGTTTTGCCCTAAAAGCGAAAGGTGGGGAACACATAAGGACATTCTTCGGCTGGTCATTCCCACTGCGGAGATGCGCAGATTGGCGCGCTTGACTATGGAAATCGTGATAGGGCTTCTATTATCCCTTCGTATGTGCTACAATGATGCCTGTTTGTGTGAAAGGGGTGTCGTAGTGTTTTATACGATGGAGGAAGCGGCTGTCCTTTGTGGGTTTCTGGAACTGTATTTGAACCGGGACAGCGTAGATGCGGCAGTACGAAAGAACTACGAAAAGTTCCGACTTGGACTCGTGCAGGAGTCCCTGGGGCGGGATGACTACATCTGGGCCACCAAAGCACTGAGTTTTCTGCGACCCCACTGGTGGCAGGATCACGAGGATCATAGAGCGCTGGAGAATGCTTTGCTGAAAACACAAACGCTGGCTCTGAAAACAAAAAAATAATCAAATCATTTTGCGGCAACAGTGGTCTCAGACTGCTGCTGCCGCTTATTTTTTAGGAGGCGATCCTATTAATCATCAAAAAATGACCATTCTTGTGGTGGAGCCGATGAAAACGCCCACTATACAGGAGATCGACGGCAGCCTGGAATCCATGCAGCGGATCGTAGGTGGAGATATTGAGGCTGTTTACCCGTTCGATGACCCGGTCGCGCTCGTCTGTCACGGAGAGGGCAAGCTTCTGGGATTGCCTATGAACCGTGCCCTGACAGATGAATCCGGAGTGCCGTATGACATTGTCTGCGGCACCTTTTTTGTAGTCGGAATTGGAGATGAGAATTTTACATCCCTGACGGAGCAGCAGATTGAAAAGTATCGAAAGAAATACGCCAATGAGATGGTGTTTTCTGTTCCTGCACCGTCCGGAAACCATAAAAAACAATGCAATAAGGAGAAAAACGAACATGAAAGATAAGTATGTCTTAACCGCGGAGTCTGTCACTGAGGGCCACCCGGACAAGCTCTGCGACACCATTGCCGACGCCGTAGTGGATGCCTGTCTGGAGCATGACCCCGCCGCCCATGTAGCCTGTGAGGTCATGGCTACCGCAGGTAAGATCATCGCGGCTGGCGAGATCACGGCGGCGTGGCTCCCGGACATCCCTGCCGTTATCTGCCGCACCGTGCGGGAAGCCGGATATGGCGGCAGCGATTATGAGGTGGAGGTGATCACCCACGAGCAAAGCCCCGACATCGCCGGAGCAGTCAATAGCGGCGCAGAGACCGGAGCAGGCGACCAGGGTATCGTGTACGGCTA
>DXUR01000472.1 GCA_019417795.1 Clostridiales bacterium
CACGCCCCGGTTGAAGCCCTCCCGCTCATTGAGCCCCAGATACTGCACGGCAAAATCGATCTCCTCCGGCTCTGCCTCTTGACGCCACAGGGCCAGCGGGGCGTTGTCATGAGTCCCGGCATAGCACACGCAGTTCTCTACGCAGTTATGGGGGAGATAGGCGCTGTCCGCTGTGGGGGAAAAGGCAAATTCCAGAACCCGCATCCCCGGCAGACCGGAATCCGCCAGCAGCTTCGTCACGTCGGGAGAAGGCTCACCCAGATCTTCTGCGATGAAGCGGATGCCGTGGAACCAGCCGGTGAGGACGTTCAGCAGATCCAGCCCCGGCCCCTTGACCCAGCGGCCGGTTTTGGCGGTCGGAGAACCGTAGGGCACCGCCCAATAGCTGGCGAAGCCCCGGAAATGGTCAATGCGGATCACGTCATACAGTCTGGAGGCGCCGTCCACCCGGCGGATCCACCAGCCGAAGCCGTCCCGCTTCATGGCGTCATAATCGTAGAGCGGATTGCCCCAAAGCTGGCCGTCCTTGGAGAAGTAGTCCGGCGGAACACCGGCCACCTCTGTGGGAACGCCCCGGCTGTCCAGACGGAACATGGATCGTTCCGCCCAGACGTCAGCGGAGTCCATGGCCACATAAATAGGCAGGTCGCCGATGATACCGATGCCAAGGCTGTTGATATAGGACTTCAAGGCGGTCCACTGGCGGAAGAACAGAAATTGGATATAGGTGAACAGCTCCACATCCTCCCGCAGCAGCTCCCGGTACCGGGCCAGAGCCGCAGGATCGTGGAGCCGGACAGCCTCATCGGGCCATTCCTGCCAGGACTTCATGCCGAAATGCCGCTTGAGGGCCATGAACAGGGCGTAGTCCGGCAGCCAGGAGGCGTTTTTCTCCGTAAAGGCCGCCACTGCGCCGCTATCCCGCATCCAGCCTCGTTCCGCCGCCTTTTTCAGCAGGTCCAGACGATTTTCATAGAGCTTGCCGTAGTCCACATGACGGGGATCTTCTCCCCAGTCCCGGTCACAGACCTCCTGCTCCGTCAGAAGCCCATCCTCGATCAACAGATCCAAATCAATGAGATAGGGATTGCCCGCATAGGAGGAAAAACTCTGGTAGGGGGAATCGCCGTAGCTGGTGGGACCGAGGGGGAGCATCTGCCAGTACCGCTGACCGGCGGCGTGGAGCAGATCGGCAAAGTCATAAGCCGCGAGGCCCATAGTGCCGAT
The DNA here is from genome assembly GCA_019417795.1 of Clostridiales bacterium. The sequence goes on from DXUR01000472.1 coordinate 1,228, forward strand.
ACCGTAGGGGGAGGGCAGAGAAAACAGGGGCAGCAGAATACCGGAGGAACGTTCCATAGGATCAGCCTTTCCCGGCGTCGGAGACGCCTGTATACACAAATTTTCCCTTATTGTAAAGCTTTTTGTAAAAATTGTCAAAGGAAGGACCGGACGCCTTGACGGATACGATATTCTGGTATAAAATCGGCAAAAAAGAGGGCGGCGCCAAAGCCTCTTGACAGCGGCGCTGAATCCTGAAGAAACTGAGTGCGGCGGATGGAAAGGGGAACGATCTATGAGAATCGTAGTCAAGGTGGGAACCTCCACACTGGCCTATGCCACCGGGCGGCTGAATATTCAGCGGGTGGAGCGGATGTGCAGAGTGCTCAGTGACCTGAAAAACGCGGGCCACGAGATCATTCTGGTGTCCTCCGGCGCTATCGCCATGGGTTTCGGCAAGCTGAACCTCCGGGAGCGGCCCCACGATATGCCAACCAAGCAGGCGTCGGCGGCGGTGGGACAGTGCGAGCTGATGTATGTGTATGACAAGCTGTTCACCGAATACAATCATACGGTGGCCCAGCTTCTGATCACCGCGCCGGACATCGCCGACGGCGGCAGCAGGAAGGAGAACTTCCACAACACCCTGGACCGCCTGCTGGAGCTGGGGGCCTTGCCCATCATCAACGAGAATGACACGATTTCCACGGAGGAGATCGCCGTGGGCGATAATGATCCCCTTTCCGCTGTGGTGGCCGCCACAACGAGAGCGGAGCTGCTGATCCTCCTGTCGGATATTGACGGTCTGTATGACAGCGATCCCCATCAAAACCCGGATGCGAAACTGATCCATGAAGTGTCAGAGATCGACGAGAAAATCCTCTCTCTGGCGGGGGGCAGCGGCTCCGAACTGGGCACCGGCGGCATGGTGACAAAACTCCATGCCGCGCAGATCGCCACGGAGGCAGGCTGCGAAATGGTGATCGCCAACGGCTGGAACCCGGATCTGCTGTACGGCATCGTAGAGGGAGAACCCATCGGCACCCGATTTTTGGCAAAGAAGGTGAGCAAATGACCACATTGGATATCATTCGGAAAACGAAAGCCGCTTGGAGCGTCCTCCGGGACGCGGACGCGGAAACGAAAAACCGCCTCCTGACCGCCATGGCGGCCAGCCTCGTGGAACACACGGCGGAGATCCTGACCTGCAACGAAGCGGATCTGGAAGCGGCACGGGGCCACATTTCCGATGTGATGCTGGACCGGCTGCGGCTGGACGAGGGCCGCATCGCTGCCATGGCGGAGGGCATCCGGGCCACGGTGAAGCTGCCGGATCACACCGGGCGGATTTTGTCGGAGACACACCACGCCAACGGTATGACCATCTATAAAAAGCAGGTGCCCTTGGGACTGGTGGCGATCATTTACGAGAGCCGCCCCAACGTCACCTCCGATGCGGCGGCGCTGACTGTGAAAAGCGGCAACGTCTGCGTCCTCCGCAGCGGGAAGGAGGCCGTGTGCACCTCCACCGCCATCGTAAAGGCGCTGAAGCAGGGGATTTCCGCCGTGGGCGGCGACCCGGACATCGTGAATATTCTGGAGGATACCAGCCATGAGAGCGCCCGCGTTCTGATGACGGCGGACGGGCTGGTGGATCTGCTGATCCCCCGTGGCGGAGCGGGACTGATCCGGGCCTGCGTGGAGCAGGCGACGGTGCCCTGCATCCAGACCGGCACCGGTATCTGCCATGTATATGTGGACGAATACGCCGATTTGGACAAGGCGGTGAAGATCATTGTCAACGCCAAAACCAGCCGCCCCTCCGTGTGCAACGCCGAGGAGGTGTGTCTGGTCCACAGCGCCGTGGCGGAGCGGTTTTTGCCCATGCTGCGGAAGGCACTGGTAGAGGATCGGACAGCCGCGGGGCAGATCCCCGTGGAGCTGCGGCTGGACCCACGGGCTGCCGCCGTGATTCCCGGAACGCCGGCTGGCCCGGCGGATTTCGACACGGAATTTTTGGACTATATTCTGGCTGTCAGAGTGGTGGACAGCGTGGACGAGGCAATCGAGCACATTCAGGCCCACTCCACCCACCACAGCGAGGCCATCGTGACGGAGAATGACGCCAACGCGGAGAAATTTGTCAACGGAGTGGACAG
>DXUR01000473.1 GCA_019417795.1 Clostridiales bacterium
GATGGACATTATCGCCCAGCGCAGCCGCGACGACAGCCGCACCCCGATGCAGTGGAATAGCAGCGAAAATGCGGGCTTCACCACTGGCACTCCGTGGATCGGAATTGCCGACAACTACAAGGCCATCAACGCCGCTGCTGAGGTGGATGACCCAGATTCTGTGCGCAGCTTTTACAAGATGCTGGTGCATCTGCGCAAGACCCACAAGGTCATCAGCGAGGGCAAGATCGAGTTTCTTTACCCGGACAATGCCGATTTGTTGGCTTACCGCCGCTATGGTGCGGAAGATGGGGAAGAACTGCTGGTGCTGTGCAACCTGACTGAGCATGACGCACCTTACACCCTGCCAGAGGGCTGGGCAGATGCAGATAAGCTGCTGGGAAACTATCCTGACAGAAATGATGCCCTGCGTCCGTATGAGTGCCTGATCCTAACAAAGGCCTAAGATTTATTTCTCAAGTTTTTTCTCAAAACAAAAACAGGGTGCGCCCTGAATGGACGCACCCTGCCAAAGACCACAGACGATAACGATATGTACAACAGGGCGTTCCCCGTCGGGAAGGCCCTGTTTCTCTTTGCTGGTGGTGTAATGAGACTGTTCCGCCTGCCATAGGCAAGCTCGCGTTTGCGCAGCAACAAAAGCCTCAGTGAAATATCATTCAAAGGTTTCCAGTGCTTCCACCAGTGCAAGGATGGTCAGCGACTGGCCGTATGCCATGGGAGCAATCAGAATGTTTTTGTAGTGGTCGCGGTCGTAGCCCATACCCGTACCGCCGGATACTTTCAGCACCGTACCATCGGTGTCGATGTTCTTGAGGATTGCACGGATAGCTTTCTTGGCACAGGGCAGGTAGGAATCATCCAGAATCCCCATGCGGATGCCTTTCAGGATGCCAGCGGTGATAGCAGCAGAGCCGGAAGTTTCTTCGTAGCTGGTGGAGTCATCCAGAACCGTATGCCAAAGGCCGTCCTCACCCTGAAGGTCACGCAGTGCGCGCACCTGTGCTTTGTAGGTATCCAGAATGAACGTCTTGACGCCCTGATTCAGCGTACCCTTAAACATATCCAGATAGTCCAGAATACCCAGCGTGAACCAGCTGTTGCCGCGGCACCAGAACACGCCGCCAAAGTTGTCCATCCGATTGAACGACCAGCCGTGGAAGAACAGACCGGTGTGGGTATCGTACAGATACTTGATGTGCATCAGCACCTGCTTAATGGATTCGTCGATCCACTCCTGCTTGCCGTACTTCTGGCCCATCCGATTGAGGAACAAGACGGTCATGAACAGGGTGTCGATCCACATCTCGCTCTCGTTTAGGCGAACGCCCTGACGGTCGCCGTTGGCACTGGTGACGTGCTGAAAGCCACCCTCACGGGTACGCGGGATGCACTCCATCAGCCACTTTGCCCAATCCAGACAAAGGGCTTCAAACTCAGGGTCGTGGTAAATCTCGTTCAATTCACACAGAGTCAGCAGCGGAGTAGTCGTGTTGATATTGCGGGAAGGCAGACCCTGCGCAATGTTCTCCTTGAACCAATCATGCAGGAAGGTGCGGTATTCCTCCGAATCCTGCATCTTGGCGATTTTGAGCAGTCCGTACAGGCCGATGCCCTGCGGCCAGTCCCACTCCTTGATGCCGAAGTCACGGCTAAAAAATCCGATGGCCTCGCCGCCTTCTTTCAAAGTGTCCTCGTTTTCGGGGGCACCAAGGTGCATCAGCTTCTGGACAACAAGATCCAGCTTTTTCTGAATCAGTTCTTTTTTGATTTCGTTTGCCATAAGAAACACCTCATGTATTTGTATTGTTTTTCTCAGCGGTTGAAGTAAGCGATTTTCGATATTGTGCAGGCGTAACGTGTTGATATTTCTTGAACACACGTCCCAGATAGGTGATGCTCTCAAACCCGGTACGGCTTGCGATTTCGGAAACGGAAAGTGTTGTTGTTTCTAACAGGCTCTGCGCTTTTTTTACCCGCAGGATGTTGATGTATTCGTTGATGCCGAAGCCAGTCACTTCATGGAAGGAACGGCTGAGATAATACTTGCTGATATAAAACTGCTCGGCAAGGCTGTCCAGCGAGAGCGTTTCCTGAAAGTGATCGGAAATGTAGTCTGAGATTTGGTAGACTGCATCGAACTTTCCGCCGCTGGCCTTACCCTCCTGCACATCGTTCAGGCAGGCGACCTGCTGATTGCTGCGCCGGAAGTAGATGAAGCCTAGAATCAACTCCGAAAGAATAGCGGTCTGGCTCATAGGCTCTGCCTTGTCCAGTTCCTCCATGATTTGCAGAAACAATCGGCGGGTATTCGCTGTCTGCTTCGGGGTCAGTTCGTAAATTCCGTAGTGCTTGTGGAAGAACGCACCGATCTTCAGTTCCGGGAACATCTTATCGACCTTTTCCACAATGTCCCGGTCTACATAGAGGATCACTCGCTCGTATTCGGTTTCCGGGTCTCCCACGATGGAATGGGACATATGAATCTGGCCGCTGTCCACGAGAATCAGGTTCCCGGCCTGTGCTTCATAGGCGCGGTTCTCAAAGAACATCTGCCGCCGCCCACGGAGCAGGAGATAAATTTCGTACTCCTGATGGAAGTGGTTGTACCGCATATCAAAGTTTGCTGGACGAACCATGTGTTCCACCATAATGCCGTTTCGTTTGCGGTAATATTGGGTCGCATCACCCTGAACCATGCTGTGCAGCCATGTTGTTTTCATGAAATGCTCCTTTTCTCCTGAACAGGCGGTGTTCTTGCCTTGATTATGTCATATCTGTTCAGGTTTGACAAGCATTTGCACCGTGGGGCTTACATCAGGCCCAGCGTAGTAGGCAGCCACTCGCTCAGAGCAGGGATGTATGTGACCGGCATCAGTGAGATGAAAATTGCCACAAAGAACGGAACCAGACTTTTCATCACATTCTCCAGACGCTGCTTTGCCAACGAGCATCCCACGAACAGGACGTTGCCAACGGGAGGAGTGATGGTGCCGCCGATCTCGGAATCGCCCGCCTGACCGTGCGCCAGCTGGAGCTGGATCTTGTCACTGCCAATGCTGCCGTTTACCTTGAAAAAGGGGGAAACTCCGATTCCCAGCAGCACGACGACAATGACGGTCAACAAGATTTTTGATGTCTTTTTCAGTGTCATTCCTCCTAAATGATTTGCTCGTTCGGTGCGACTTCCTGATTATAATTATACAGCCTTTGGGGCCCGCTTTCTCGCAAAGAATTGCGAATGAAGCCCAAAATTCAAACGATATTGCGCTTGCGTTGTATACATTCTTGCGCTTTTCTCTATTGTTTTGTTGAAATGGACAATATTTCTTGCCATTCTTCTACATAAAAATAAT
>DXUR01000474.1 GCA_019417795.1 Clostridiales bacterium
TGTCAGTTTCTCCTATTCTGTCAAAGCGGCATCGGTGTCCGGGCGATCAGAATGACCGCCAGAATCGCGCCCACAAATGCAGCAGCCCCTATGACTGCCAACACCTTTTTGCCGAGTTTCTTCTTCGCTGCCTTGCCAATCAGCGCGGCGCAAGCCATGCAGACAGCCGCAGCAACAAGCGCAATGCCCAGCGTTTCCCATAGCCAGGATAGTTCATATAGGATTTTCATGCGATCATCATCTCCTGTTCGTTAAACTTGAATTTTCAAATTAGTCTTTGCAAATAACCTTTGAACCTTCACCATCAATTACAATTCCCTGACGGTTGTTAATTGGGCATAGATTCAAATCCGAAAACTCAGTCATTATTTTCTCGGTAACTTTCTTAAATGGTGCTGTAAGATAATGCGGAAGAACATAGAAATCAATCAAATCAAGCCCTGCATCATCTTCTTGTGAGTAGTCCTCCGGCTTTTCATCCATTTGTTCAATATATTGGATGGTAGGAGCGCATATAATCGCACCTGCCGATTCACCGATCATCAGTTTTCCCTTTGCCAATTCTTTCTTCAACAGCTCATCCGTTCCCGTTTTACGGAGCTGGTCCATAAGGAAGAAAGAATTTCCACCAGTAAAATATATCACATCCGCATCTTCAAAAACGGACTGTATCGTTAAATAAGCCTCCGTTGAAATATCAATTTCCGTTACGGCTGCTCCCAGTTTATTGAATAGCTTTCGAGCCGAGCCGACATAACCGGTATAGCCTTCACGCAGCGAAGCTGTGGGAATAAATGCGACTTTCTTGTTATCAATTTCTTCTTTTATCAAACTTCCTACACTTGAAAAGTGCGAACATAAAAACAGTTTCATCCATATCCTCCTTAATAAATTTGATTTGTACTCTTTTCAAAGTCCAAGTCCGTCAACCCATGCCGCAAGCTCCTGATGCCCGACGCTGCCCTTGAAGACCTTGCCTTCCAGCAGCTTTGCGCCTTTGCAACTCGGCGCAAGTCGCTCGTTCGTCTTGCCAATGTTGCTTCCGCCGGAGGTCGCAAACGGGATGATCGTCTTGCCGGTCAGGTCATAGCTCTCAAGAAACGTATTGATAATCGTCGGCGCGACATACCACCAGATCGGGAAGCCGACAAAGATTGTGTTGTAATCCTTCATATTATCCCGCTTCGCGGCAATCTCAGGACGGGAGGCAGGATCGTTCATCTCAATCGTGCTGCGGGCTTTCTTGTCCATCCAGTTCAGATCAGTTTCCGTGTAAGGCACCTTCGGCTCAATCTCAAAGATGTCCGCGCCGATTGCCTCTGCCAGCGTCTCGGCAACCTTCGCGGTCACGCCGGACGCAGAAAAATATGCTACAAGTTTATTGCTCATTGTGTTCTTCCTCATCAATCTTTTCATTTCCTTCATTCAGCATGAAGTATAGCAACGCTTCCAGCAATGTTGCCATATAGTGAAGCGACCAGTTTTCTTCCGGCTCTTTTGCCATCTTATCAAGTACGGCTCGAAAAGCCGTGGTACGGTCAATCCTTGTTTCCTCATCAATGCGGTCAAGTATGCCCTTCATTTTCAGAGCAAGTTCTTTTTCCTCGTCAGAAAGCTCCGGTATGCCAAGTAGCGCAGATAGTTTCTTGTCCTGCATAATAGCATCGCATTCGATGTATGACTTGTGTTCGGCTGACATCAATTCTTCAAAGTAGTTGATAAAAATATGAACGCGAATGCCACCTTCTTCGTCCGGTGAGAAGCAGACGGTTTGCGATTTTTCTGCAATTTCTTTCAAAAATGCAAGGTCTTCTGAGTCATCGAACTCCGCAAACGGAAGAAACATATTGATTTCCGCGTGCCAACGATGATAGTCCACCATTCCCTTGATATACCCGCGGTGTTGCTTGACAAACGAATCACAGCGTTCCAGAAGATACTCGTAGTTCTTCTTGTCCTCCGGTACAATGATCTTTGGTATCTTGTCCATTGCTTCGGAGTACGCTTTCAGCATACCCCCATTGACCGCGCGGTCAAACACCTCATCGCACCATTTATCGTATTCGACAGACTCGGTTTCCCGGTAATCCTTCTCAAAGATAATATCGTCCATTGCGTTACCCCTTTATGATTTTCTCAAGCTGCATTTCGGTCGCGTTAGGCAGACGTGATTGCAGATGTTTTAGAATGCGCTCTTTGGATTCCTGCGGGTCTCGCTGATAGGCGGAGGTGATAAAGTCGTACCCGAAAAGCTCTTCCGGCGTCGCATATTCTGCCACACCCCAGCCATAAGGTCTTCCGTACCTGTCCTGCATATAGACAAAATCCGCAATGCAGACATAGCTCTGCATTTGCAGTCTCGTGATACACGTCTCAAAGCCGGTGTTGCCGCCCTTGCGGTAGTTCAGAGCCTCTTTCAGCCGTTTGGAAAGCATCCTGCCTTCACCGGCTATGGCTTCATAAAGCTCCTTGTCCTTGTAGGACGCCAAGCCGTCATCCCAACGGGCGTCAAAGTCATAGCCGTCACGCCGGAAGTTCGCAAAGTCCGGAATCCACTCCCGACTCACAAATCCAGCTTTCTTGTTGAAAAGTTTGCCGTAGAGACATTTGCCGCTCCGCGCAGCCGGACCTTTCCATTCCCACGGACCATCTACATCATCCGCAAACCATAACTCAGGTGGGCAAAGTTCCTCGATGGAGAAGCCGTGAATCTCATTCCGAAAGAAGGGCAGAAAGCCGTATTGCTCAACAGCGGCAATCAAGTCATCGGCACTATGCAGTTGTCCGACATCTCGCTCTGACATTACTCTGCCTCTTCAATCACGCCATAATCAATCAGGATATTTTTCTCCGCATACTGCGGGTAAACAATACCCATCATTTCATACTGATAACGTCTCACGCGGCGATGCTCCTGAACCGGCTCCGGTGCATACGCAGCGGTTTCACAGTGCGCATATTCCGGCATTTCCGCAAGATCATCCCGAACGGCACGGATAAGCGCGTTTGCCACATCATCAATGCTTTTGCCGGTTTCCACGGCAACCAGTTCGTGCTTCCGGACTGCCTTGTCCAGATTACCGGGGGATCGAAACAGCTTGTATTTCATATCATTGCCCGTCCTTTCTCTCTATCGGTCTATCTATTCTTCCTGAAATCTGTTCTTTAGGGACGCAATCATCGCTTGTGCGGCGATGCTCAGATACAAAACTCCAATTTCATAGATAAATTCGCGGTCGATCACGATAAAGCATTCTCTAATGTGTGTGAAAACCAGTTCCAGCAAGTCCCTGTACAGTGGATCATCAAAGGGCTTGAACCGTGCAAACTTGCTTTTGGCAGCGTCCCATGTCA
>DXUR01000475.1 GCA_019417795.1 Clostridiales bacterium
GTTCCGGAGCCAGTCCGGCACCGTCCAGCGCGGCGGCTACGGCGTTCAGCGCCATAGTGGGGGTGTTGTTATCACGGCTCAGGTGGGCCAAAACGATATCACTGGCGCCGTTTTCCGCCAGCGTGACGGCGAACTGGGCGGCGTCCTCGTTGCACAGGTGACCCTGCAAACCTAAAATACGCTGCTTCAGGTAATAGGGATAGGGGCCGGAGCAAAGAGACTCTACATCATGGTTGGACTCTAAAATGACAAAGTCCACGCCGGGCAGCAGATCCAGCGCCTCGTCGGTGACGTAGCCGGTGTCGGTGAGAAAACCCACACTGCCGCTCTCTGTGTCCAGCCGCCAGCCGCAGGAGCCGGGGGCGTCATGGGAGGTGGGGATAGGCTGCATATCGATCTCTCCCAAGGTGATGGGACCGTCCAGTCCCATGAGCCGGGGGTCGATCCCCTCTACCCGGCAGCTGAGCTCCCGGCAGGTCCGGGGGGTGGCAAGAAGCGGGCAGGCTGTCTTTTTCAGAAGGGTGTTCAGCCCGGAGATATGGTCGGAATGGGTGTGGGTGATCAGAATAGCCGTCAGGTCTGCCGGGGTCAGTCCCAGTTCTTTCAGAGCTGCGGTGATCCGGCGGCAGGAGATCCCGGCGTCGATCAGCAGATGGGTGTCTCCGCAGGAGAGCACAGCGGCGTTTCCGGAGGAGCCGCTGGCAAGCGTATGTACGGTGGTCAAGAAAATACCTCTCTTTTGAAAAACGTCCGCCGGGGAACGGGCCGGTCAAGGCCGACACACTCCCTGACGGACGTGAAGTTCAGCTGATTTGCGCAGTGGAAAGGACATCCTCGTCCGGCTCCTCCACGGCGCGGATGTCCGCGCCCAGAGCCCGGAGCTTGCCGATGATGTCCTCATAGCCCCGCTCGATATACTGCACGTTGGAGATCTCGCTCTCGCCCTCTGCCGCCAAAGCGGCGATGACCAGAGCCGCGCCGGCCCGCAGGTCATAAGCCTGGATCGGTGCACCGGTGAGCTTTTCCACGCCCTCTACCACGGCGGTCTTGTCATCCACCTGAATACGGGCACCCATGCGTTTGAGTTCATCCACATAGCGGTAGCGGCTGCTCCAGACACCCTCGGTCACCAGACTGGTCCCTTGAGCAAGGGTGAGGACGGTGGTCATCTGGGGCTGCATATCCGTAGGAAAGCCGGGATAGGGCAGGGTTTTGACGTTGGCCTTTTTCAGGCGGGCGGTACGGCGTACCAGCAGGGTATCATCCTGCTCCTCCACCTCTACGCCGCACTCCTGGAGCTTGGCGGTGATGCAGTCCATGTGCTTGGGAATGATGTTTTTCACCAGGATCTGACCGCCGGTGGCGGCCACGGCAGCCATATAGGTACCGGCTTCGATCTGATCGGGAATGATGGCATAAGAGCCGCCGGACAGCCGCTCCACGCCCCGGATCTTGATGGTATCCGTACCGGCGCCCCGGATGTCGGCGCCCATGGAGTTCAGGAAGTTGGCCAGATCCACGATGTGAGGTTCCTTGGCGCAATTTTCGATCACCGTGTCCCCCTGAGCCAGCGCGGCGGCCATCATGATGTTCATGGTAGCGCCTACGGACACAACATCCAGATAGATGTTGGCTCCGGTGAGACGGCCGGACTCCACGATGGCGTTGATATAGCCGCCCTCCGTGGTGACACCGGCACCCAGAGCGGAAAAGCCCTTTACATGCTGGTCGATGGGGCGGACGCCGCCGAAATTGCAGCCGCCGGGCATGGCAACCTCTGCCCGGCCGAAACGGCCCAGCAGAGCGCCGATGAGATAGTAGGAAGCCCGGAGCTTCCGGGAAAGCTCATAAGAGGTCCGGGTGGTGTGGATGTGACGGCTGTCAATCTCCACCGTGTGGCGGTTGATGGAGCGGATGGACGCGCCAAGCTGCTCCAAAATCTTCAAAATCGCGGTAACGTCGGAGATCTGGGGGATGTTTTCAATGCGGCAGACGCCGTCCACCAGAATGGCGGCGGGAATAATGGCAACGGCGGCGTTCTTCGCACCGCTGATCTCCACCTCGCCGAACAGAGGCTTGCCTCCGTGTACGATGTATTTTGTCAACGTTCTGACCTCGTTTCAGGTATTCTTTTGCGGGGAGAAAGCCTTGCGCCGGGATTAGTTTGTCCGTCGGGCCGGCACTTCATGCACCCTGAGAAAAAAGTGGACAGTACCACTCATTATGATCGGCGTCAGTATAGCATACTTTGCCTGAAAAAGCAAACGATTCCTGACAAAATATGAAATTCAAACAATTTTATGCCCGGCGGACGGTACCGGAAATGCAGTTTACATAAAAAGTTGCCGTATCCGTGACGATCCGCCAGGAGGGAACCAGCGCCATGGGGGCGGCGGTGGTGCTTTGCAGTTCGTAGCAGAGGCTGACCTCCGTGATGGAGGACACCACGGAGCTGGAGGCGTGGCGCATCTGCTGAAAGGCAGTCAGGGCGGCGAAGGCGGAGAGGGGCTTCTGCCCGGAGGAGGTCTCCGCGCCGGTCTCCGGCAGCAGAGCGCCGCTGGCGGACAGGACGCGGCCCTGATCGATGGTAAAGGTGACGGCGGCGTTGAACACCGGCGTACCGTTCCACAGGCGGACGGCCGTTGCAGTGCCGCTGCCCGTTTCATCCAGTGTAAATATCGGCGTATCGTAGGAAAACGCCTTGCAGAAATCCCGACAAAATGCTTCCGCGTTCTCCTGTGACAGAGAACCGGCGGCGTCAAAGCTGCCGGTGTCCCGGAAGGCAGCGGCGCCCTGCTGGCTGGTGTAGGTGTAAATGCCGCCGCCTTGGGTGGTGCGCTCCAGATTATCCCCCAGGAGGAAGGCGGCGGCCTTTCGCTCCGCTGTCTCATCCCGGGTCAACGCATAGGTGGAAACGGCGGTGTCCGTGGGGATCAGAGCGGGGTCCAGCGTCATGCCGTCCGCCGCGAACAGAGAGACCAGTTCCTGCTGCTGGGTGCGGCGGGCCACCCGCTCCTCATTGCCCCGAATGGCCAGAGACGTCAGTAAAAAGGCGTTGAGCAGCGCCAGAATCAGAATGATAATGTTTTTCAGGCGATAGCGTTCCGTAGCCGCTCAACTCCTTTCAGAAAGTGTGATGTCAATCCGTCAGCCAGACGGCAGAGAGCGGATAGACGCCGGTATCGGCATAGCCGATGGAAAGCTCGGCCCCCTCTGTCCTCCCGGCGATGGCCATAGCCTGCCGCAGCGGCAGCAGAGGCGAGGCGGAGCTGGCAGCGCTGTATTGCCGGGGACGCAGGGACAGCGTGGCGATCGTATTGCCGGAAAGTGTCACCTCAGCGGCAGC
>DXUR01000476.1 GCA_019417795.1 Clostridiales bacterium
GCTGACCGCATGGAGGAATTTATTCAGAAAGTCTCCGGTTGAAACGATTGCCGCAAATGCTCTTTGAAATCTATAAAGGGTCAAAATAAGGGTCAAAGGGTATGACAAAACCCTGTAACCATTGAGATTACAGGGTTTTGTGTGGCGGAGAAGGAGGGATTCGAACCCTCGAGACCCTTTAGGAGCCTACATGATTTCCAATCATGCGCCCTCGACCAACTAGGCGACTTCTCCATAGCTGTGTCCAGCGCTTTTCCGCTATGCACTTGTTGCCTTGAACAGACAGCGATATTATTATAACAGAGACTTTAAAAAAGTCAAGCCCTTTTCTGTATTTCTCTTGAGAAATTTGCGCTTTTTGCCGGAACCCTTGCGGCGAGCGGCTTTGCGCCTGCCAAGAAAGCGACAGATTTTCTGCAGCGGTGAGGAAGCGTGTGCGCGGCCACCCCAAAAAGGGTGCTGCGTTATTGAAATTAAAAAGCTTTAGAACAGTTGTAAAGCTCTGAAAATAGACTCAGCAGAGAGAAAAGACTTTTTCTACACGCTGAAGCGGCATGGCAGAACGCCATGCCGCTTCATGATGCTTGAAAACTTACTTGTGGTCAACGGCAGACATGTGACGGATCAGCTCCACCATCTTGTTGGAGTAGCCGCACTCGTTGTCGTACCAAGAAACGACCTTCACGAAGGTGTCGGTCAGAGCGATACCAGCCTTCTTGTCGAAGATGGAAGTGCGGGAATCGCCCAGGAAGTCAGAGGAAACAACTTCCTCATCGGTGTAACCCAGAACGCCCTTCAGCTCGCCCTCGGAAGCGTCCTTCATGGCCTTGCAGATATCCTCATAGGTGGCGGGCTTAGCCAGCTTGACGGTCAGGTCCACAACGGAAACGTCCAGAGTGGGAACACGCATGGACATACCGGTGAGCTTGCCGTTCAGTTCGGGGATAACCTTGCCGACAGCCTTGGCAGCGCCGGTGGAGGAGGGGATGATGTTGCCGGTAGCAGCACGGCCGCCGCGCCAATCCTTCAGGGAAGCGCCGTCCAGCAGCTTCTGGGTGGGAGTGACAGAGTGAACGGTGGTCATCAGGCCTTCCACGATGCCGAACTTGTCATTCAGGACCTTGGCAATGGGAGCCAGGCAGTTGGTGGTGCAGGAAGCGTTGGAGACGAAGGTCATGTCGCTGGTATACTTATCCAGGTTGACGCCGCAGACGAACATGGGGGTGTCATCCTTGGAGGGAGCGCCCATGATGACGTGCTTGGCACCGGCGTCGATGTGGCCCTGGCAGAGCTCCTTGGTCAGGTGTTTGCCGGTGCACTCGCAGATGTACTCAGCACCCACGGAAGCCCAGGGAATGTCCTTGACCTCCATAGAGGTGAAGACGGGGTACTTCTTGCCGTTGACGATCAGACCGCCGTCATAAGCCTCGACAGTGCCGGGGAACTTGCCGTGAACAGAGTCATACTTGAGCATGTAAGCCATGTACTCGGGGTTCATGAAGGGGTCGTTCAGAGCGACGACCTCAACATCGTCATGAGTCAGGGCAGCGCGGAAAGTGAGACGGCCGATGCGGCCAAAGCCATTGATACCAATCTTCGTGAGCATGGGAAAACTCCTTTCAATATTGAAAAAACTTTAAAAGATTAAAGAATCGTTTGCGCAAACGATTATTTCTTTGCTTTTACTATCTTATCATGGACGATAAAAAATGGCAATCAGCATTTTGCATAACATTCTGAGAGCATATTGGGCAAAATGGCGAGGATTTGGTTGGAATTTGATAAAAAAGCGAAAAAGTAGAAGAAAGGAGCCAAAAAAGACTTGACGTTATATGAAGCGGGGGCGTATACTGTAAAATGCAAATGATTACGCAAACGCAGAAAAATTGCGTAAAGAGGTGAACGATCATGAAGGTGACCATCAGCGATGTGGCAAGGTTGGCAGGTGTTTCCACCGCCACGGTTTCCCACACCATCAACTCGACCCGCTACGTCTCCGGCGAGACCAAGGAGAAGGTCTACCGGGCTATCGCGGAGCTGGGCTACACGCCGGACGCCTCGGCCAGAAGCTTCCGGACCGGAAAGAAAAAAACCATTGGATTTATCGTTCCGGATATTTCCAATAAGTTTTTCGCAACAATGATCGAATCCGTGGAGAATTATCTCTCTGCCCACGGATACCATCTGATCATTGCCAATACAAAGGAGAACCCAGAGCGGGAGGAGACCAATATCCGCCTGCTTTCCGCAGGACTGGTGGACGGGCTGCTCATCGCCAGCACCATGGAGGATTTCAGCCGGTTTGAGTCCCTGATTCCCGCCGGATTTCCGGTGGTGCTGGTGGACCGGACCTTTGACACAAAGCGGTTCCCGTCGGTGAGCGTGTCCAATTTCCAACCGATCTACCGCAGCGTCTGCCGTCTGGCGGGCAAGGGCGACAAGCGGATCGGCATGATCGGCGGCCTGCCCCGGCTGTCCTCGACCAAGGAGCGGATCGCTGCCTATCAGGAGGCAGTGGCGGACTGCGGCCTGCCTCAGGATGACCTGCTGATCCGCTACGGCAACTCTATGGAAAACAGCGCCCAGTCCTGTCTGGATGAGTTGCTGGAGCAGAAGTGTGACGCGCTGGTGGTGGCCCAGGGCCTGATGGCCTCGGAGACGGTGATCTACCTCCACAAGAAGGGCCTCAAGCTGGGAGAGGACATCGATCTGGTCACCTTCGTGGATTACGATTCGGATATCAACTATCTGTATTCAAAGCAGATGGACTGCATCATCCAGCCGGTGGAAAAGCTGGGCGAGACTGCCGGCGAACTGATCCTCCGGCGGATCGAAACGCCGGATGCCCCGGCCTTTGAACAGGTGCTGACCTCCACCTATCAGCCCTGCAGCATGTAATAAGAAAAATGTTTATGCCCCGTCCCGGATCATTCCGGGGCGGGGCTTTGTCTTGACAGGACCATACGGGTATGTTATGGTTGGAACGTCTCCGGAAAGTGTTTCTGACCGGCGACACCATGCCCGCATACCGTTCTGCCGGTGAGGATGCTCCGAACCGAAAGATGAGGAAGGATAAGATCGCTGTACATTTGTCATCCCCTCTGCTGAACGGCAGGGGGGATGTATTACTTTATGAGAAGGAGAGACCGCTGTGGAAGCTGTGGAAACGCGGGTGGCCGTCATTGCCATCATTGTCCGGGAGGGCACGCAGGTCGCGGTGCTGAATGACCTGCTGCACCAGTACGGGCCGTATATCGTGGGGCGCATGGGTGTACCCTACCGGGAGAAGGGCGTGAACATCATCAGCGTGGCCATGGATGCCCCCGGTGACGTCATCTCCGCC
>DXUR01000477.1 GCA_019417795.1 Clostridiales bacterium
CGCCACCTTGCCAAGGTGGAGGTAGCGAGTTCGAGCCTCGTCGGCCGCTCCAATACGAAGCCATCGTTGATGCAGAGATGCAAAAACGATGGCTTTTTTGTTTCGTGCGGCAATGGTCGGGAATGTCCGCAGCGTCGCGCTTCCGTAGGAAGCGGCGCTGCATCTGCCGTTTTCCATCACGACCCCACCTGTGAAAAAGGAGTAGCGGAACGCCCGCAGGCGTTCCGCTACTCCGAAATCTAAAATACTATTTCTGCTGACTATGCCCAGCAACGACGACGACCGCCGCCAGTGGCGGAAACAGGGAGGAGTTGTTGGGGCAGCGGCCAGCAAGACGCGCGTGCCGTCCAAGGCACGATGCGGATGCTGGGTGCCGCAACCCGTAAGACGCGGAAGGCATTTTAAATCGTCCTTCTTACAATATAAATATACCGCTACTGGGCGGCGGCTCTGCTTACATCACCATGGTGATGATCAGCGCACACAGCGGCAGGGTGACGATGCTGAGCAGGGTAGTCAGCACCACGCTTCCGGCGGCAAAGTGCTCATCGTGGCCGAACTGCACCGCAAATACCGAGGTGATGGCGGCGGCCGGGCAGCATTCCAGCAGTGTGACCACCTGTGCGGCAGTGCCGTGGAAGCCCAGCACCCCGAATAGCGCCAGCGTAGCCGCCGGGATCAGCAGCATACGCACACAGGCAAGCTTCCAGATGTGCTTATCGGTCACGATGCTGCGCACGTCACCGGCGGCGATCAGCATCCCGGTGATGAGCATGGACAGCGGGGTGTTCACTCCGGCCAACAGTTCCAGTGGCTGAGTGATCAGGGTGGGAAGCGGGATCTGCAGCAGATAGATGCCCAGCCCCACCACAATGGCATACAGTACCGGGGTGCGCACCAGACTGCGGGCAACCTCTTTTACACTGGAACCGCCGCTGACAAGACCATAACCCAGCGTCCACAGCAGAATGTTGAACACGGTAACGTAGGCACTGGCATACAAAAGACCTTCGGAGCCGAACAGCGCCGAAATAAGCGGGAAGCCCATGTATGCTGCGTTGGAAAAAATGCAGGCGAACCGGAAAATGGGCATCCTGCTGCCAGTCTTGCGTGCCGTGAGCAGCAGAGTGATTACAGTGCCCAGCAGCACGGACAGGACGCTCATGCCGAAAGCCGCCAGCAGATTGTGCAAGATCTGGGCGCTGAACTCCATGCGGTAAGAGTTTACCACCATGGCCGGCACGATGATGTACACCAGCAGATTGGAAAGCGCCTGCTTGTTTTCCAGCTTGAGCACACCGGTCTTGACCGCCACCATGCCTGTGCCGATCAGCAGGAACAAGACCGCGACCTGCTGCGCGGTGATGAGAGCCAGTTCCATAAAATTTCCTCCTCTAAGTCGTAACACGTATACCACGAAAGATACAACACAGGTATAGCACAAAACCCTGCGGATAGCAAGGCTAAACGCAGGGTTTTGCAAGATTTTGCTGTTACAGCTTACAAAATGACATTTTTGATCAGCAGGGAAATGCTGCCGTCATCGGCGTGTAGGAACTCTACCTCCGATTCGGCGTTCAATAGTTCGGTGGGAATCTTTACCTCAATGCCGTTGGCGGTGCGCAGGCTGCGGCTCTCCATACGGCGGATGCGGGCGGGAGTCACGGTCACCGGCTGGGCGGCGCTGTCAAGGACGTCGCTCTTTTCCACATAGTCGTCAAAGGGCACAGCGGCGAGGGGGTATTCCTCCTCCAACTGCTGGCGCACCTGCTGGATGGACACCTGATTGTCGTTGTCGGCGGCCTGATTGGCGATCATCATAGCCACCTGTGCCTCCACATGGGGTGTCTCGGCGTAGTTTTCCTGCACAGCCTGCACGGCGGCTTCCTGAATGGCCTGCAGCTTTTTCTTTTCCGGCTGGGCGGTGGTGTACTGGAACACCACCGTGGAGAGATAAAACTCCTTGTGGCCGTCGATGTCGTACTTCTTTTCCAACAGGCGCATGGAATAGTCGGTCAGGTTGACCAGAGCGCCCTCCTCCACCTTGCCGCTCTGGGTGGGCAGGCAGGCCCGCTGCTGGATGATGGAGTTGACCGGCGCACCGTCTACGCTCTCGGTGTAGTGGGTGTAGCCGTTTTTATAGTTGAGCTTGAGGATGCCCAGCCACGGCTGGCCGTCCCGGGTGAAGTCCACCACAGCGAGGTCGGCCCCCGGAATGGTGGTATGAGCGTGCATATAGTCGAACAGCACGCCCGCGATGCGGCAGGACAGGTCGATAAAGTCCTTGTTCTGTTCCAGCTCGTACCGGAACGCCGAGTCCGGCAGGGGGCGGCACTGGCGGATGTCGTCGCTGGCAAGCAGCTTTTCGATGTGGTATTGCAGATAGGCCGTCTTTTCGGCTGTCATCTCCATGCAGCTGCCGCTGAGCACGGGAGCATCCAGCGTGGTATCCAGAACGTGGAGAATGGCCTGATGTACGATGATCTCCATATGTGAACCTCTCTTTTCTAAGGAGCAACCTCTCCGTCACACCTTCGGTGTGCCACCTCTCCTGTCGAGGAGAGGCCTTGGCATTTCGTAAAGCTTTTTCGATTCGTCAGAGGCTCCCCTCGGTAGGGAAGTTGTCGAGCGTATGCGATACGGAGAGATGATAAATCATCTGCCAGTATAACACAACCCGGCCCAAAAGGCGAGAATGACTTGAAGCTCTGTGGCAGAAATGCTATACTTGGCCCAGAAACACCTATTATATAGGGCAAAAGTATAGGGAAAAAGAAGGGAGACTCCGGTATGGAATTTCGGGAAAAGCCGATGCAGAACCTCATCCGCATCAAGGAGAAGGAGATCTGTAAGAATGTGCAGGCGCTTTTGCTGGACGGCGAAAGCATCGTGGGCGCATACAAGACGGTGCGCGATCAGGCCGTTTTTACGAGCCACCGCATTTTCATTGTGGATATGCAGGGCGTTACCGGCACCCGGCAGGAGATCTTCGTCCTGCCCTACCGGAAGATCGTCCACTTCGGCATCCAGACGGCAGGCTTCGGCGACCCATTGCAGACTTCGGAACTGACGGTCTGCTACGCCGACGAGCACGAGATGAAGTTCGGCTTCATCGGGCAGGAAGAGCTGCTGGCTGTGGCGCAGGCCATCAGCCGGTGCATCCTGTAAAATAAAAATGCAACAAAACAGGACAGCCCCGCTCTGAGATGTGCCAGAGCGGGGCTGTCCTGTTTTGCTGTGATGATGAATAATGAAGAATAGATGATGACGTTTTCAGCAGGCGCGGCCAGCCTCGAGCATATAGCGCAGGAAGCCGGTGACATCAGCGGGGTC
>DXUR01000478.1 GCA_019417795.1 Clostridiales bacterium
GAAAATGAGGTGAGTGATGATACAGGCACTGAACCTTCCCAAGAAAGTTTATTTCAAACCCGGCTGTATGCCGGTGGCCCTGCGGGAGTTGGGTGACATCTACCGCTGTCAGCGTGCTCTGCTAGTGACAGATCCGGAACTGTACCGTGCCGGGATCGCCGCGCCGGTGGCAGACCGGCTCAGAAAGCAGGAGATCCGGGTGGCGGAGTTTTTCACCATCGGAAAGCGGGTATCCTTTGGGGACCTCCGCAGCGCACTGCCTAAGTTGAGCGAATTCCAGCCGGACGTTATCGTGGGCGTGGGCGGCAACAATGCCATGAGCGCCGCCAAGGCACTGCTGGCGCTGTATCAGGAACCGGAATTGGATCTGGCCGCCGCAGTCGCAGATCCGGAGCGCGTCCCGGCGTGTACCAAGGCCAAATTGGTGCTGGTCGCCACCAATTTTTCCAGCGGCGCCCAGAATTCTCCCTTTGCCATGCTGGAAAACGATAGCGGACAGAACTGCTCCCTGAAAAGCATCCATCTGCTGCCGGAAATCTCCGTGACGGACGCTGACTTCACCGCAACCCTGACGGCAGATCAAGTTCGCACCTGCGCCTTGGAGATTCTCTCCCACGCCGCCAGAGCCTATCTGGATCCCCGGTGCACCGAATTTACCGCCGGGATGCTGACAGAGGCCATCGCAGCGGTACTGGGCTACACGCGCTACGCCGCGAAAGGCTGTCCCCCCGCACGGAAAAAGCTCCACAACGCGGCAGCCCTGGCCGGTGCCTCCTACGGAAATATCGTGGATGCGGTGACACCCCATCTCCCCTATTTTCCAACGGAGCAGGAGGTTTCCATCAATGACAACGACTTGCGCTGCGCCGAACTGGCGGAGCGTCTGGGGTTTGATGATTGCCGGGCTATGTTTACAGCCTGTCAGGCACTTTAGAATGTGCCGCAGGTCTGTTTTTTTCGCATATGCCCGAGAATACGTCTGGTAGGTGTCAATACGCTTGGCGAATAAAACACAGGACACGGCATACTGCCGTGTCCTGTATTTTTTCGGAAAGTCCGTCAGTCGGAGGTACGAACGGGATCGTCCCCCGTCTCATCGGGAATGTCGCCGCCGGCGTCTTCCACGGCCTTTTTCTCCATGCGGTTCATAAATATGGGAGAGCAGATGCCGAACACGCACAAGGCGATCAGCACCCAGCAGAGAGGCGTGGAGAACAGGATGGCCGGGCTGCCGCCGGACAGCCGCAGGGAGCGGCGCAGACCGTTTTCACCGATGGGGCCCAGAATCAGGGCCAGCACAATGGCCGCCGGGTTCAGATCGAACTTGCGGACCAGATAGCCCAGCACGCCGAAGATCATCATAATGACCACATCGAAAAAGTTCTTATGGATGGCGAAGGAGCCCACCACACACAGGACGGCCACGCTGGGGATCAGGATGGCGTCGGAAAGGCGGGAGATCTGCGCGAAGCCCCGGCAGCCCAGAAGGCCGATGCCCAGCATAAAGAACTGGACCAGCACAAAGCCCGCGAAGAAGGTGTAGGTCATGGGCGCATAGCGGGTAAACAGCTCCGGTCCCGGCTGGAGGCCCTGAATGATCAGTCCGCCCATGAGCACGGCGGTCACGGACTCACCGGGGATGCCCAGCGTCAGCATGGGGATCAGGGAGCCGCCGGTCACGGCGTTGTTGGCCGCCTCAGAACCTGCCACGCCCTCGATGGAACCTTTTCCGAACTCCTCTTTGTGATGGGAGAACTGCCGGGAGGTATTATAGCCCAAGAAGCAGGCGATGGATGCACCCGCGCCGGGAAGAATACCGATCAGGTTGCCGATGACCCAGGAACGGAGGATGGTGGGGGTGATCCGCTTGATCTCCTTGCCGCTCAGGGTGATCTTGTCGCTGAACTTGGCTGCCTTTGCCCGCTGCTTGATCTTCTTCTCCGCCAGGATCAGCACCTGAGACATGGAGAACAGACCGATCAGGGCGCAGGTGGTGTTGATGCCCTCGTACAAAGAAGCCTGTCCGAACATGAACCGCTGAGCGCCCTCCATGGGGTCCATGCCGATGGTGGACAGCAGCAGGCCCAGCGCACCGGAGATCAGGCCCTTCAGCAGGGACTTGGACGCCACGCCCGCGATAATGGTCAGGCCGAAGATCGAAAGCCAGAAATATTCCGGAGATCCGAATTTCATGGCCAGCTGCGCCAGCAGCGGAGCGAAAAAGTACAAAGAGACGCAGGAGAGCAGGCCGCCGCAGAAGGATGAGAAGCAGGCCACGGCCAGTGCCTTGCCCGCCTTCCCCTGCAAGGTGAGCTGGTAGCCCTCAATGGCGGTGGCGGCAGAGGCGGGGGTGCCCGGCGTGTGGATCAGAATGGCGGAGATGGAGCCGCCGAAGATCGCACCGCAGTAGATAGCGCCCAGCACGATCAGTCCCGTTTCCGGGGCCATGGTAAAGGTCATGGGCAGCAGCAGCGCAACGCCCATGGCGGCGGACAGGCCGGGCAGACAGCCGATGATGATGCCGATGGCGGTGCCGCCGGCCATAAACAGCAGATTGCTGAGGGACATCGCGTTTACGAAGCCGTGTCCCATCAAGGCTAAAGTTTCAAGCATAACTCATGCCCCCCTTTATTTGAACAGCAGGCCCACAGGCAGCTTTACACCCAGGAACATGGTAAACGCGCCATAGACCAGTCCGATGATCACAATGGTAGAGACCAGGATCTGCCACTTGGGGACCCTGAGATACAGCAGGCTGGCCGCCATCAGCACGATGGTCGCCAGATAGAAGCCGACGAAGTACATACCGGCCAGATATGCGATGAGCATTCCCAGAACGATAAAAAACTGCTTGGGCTGGAACCCTTCGAAGATTTCCGGAATACCGCTGGTCACCCCGTTCTTTTTCGCGGCAAACAGCATTTCAACCACATAACCGGTGGTAAGCAGAAACAGGATCGCAATGATGCACAGAGGATAGATCCGAGCTCCCTTTTTCAGATCTCTGGACATCAGGAAGAAAAAGGCGCAGACCGCATACATGAAGCCTACAACGCCAATATCAGTTTTTTTCATAGTGCCCTCCAGTTCGCACTGCATTGATGCGGAAAAATAAGGCGGGAGCAACCACCGGCTGCTCCCGCACAAAATGGGGATCAGTCGCCCCAAACGTCGGCCAGACTTTCAGTGAAGTCCTGCTGCTGCTTGATCAGAGCGGCGGTGTCTGCGCTGTTCTTATAGTCAGTCTCCATCCCAGCGGCCTCGGCAGCCTTGAGATAGTCGGCGTCCTCCATCAGCTTCTGGAAGGCATCCTCATAGAACTTGATCAC
>DXUR01000479.1 GCA_019417795.1 Clostridiales bacterium
GTGGTGGAGATCATAATGTTGAATGACTTCTGTTCGATTTCTTCCTGCAATGCCATCACCTCCCGTGCAGCAGGGTGATTTTAGCGGTCATGCTCTGCCGGGGGCTTGGTGCGGGGCTTTTCTGCGGGAGGTTCATCAGGCACCGGCAGCACCAACAGACGGTTGCCTAGCTTCAGAAAGGCTTCCGGCTGATGGAAAAGCTGCTCGTACTTCTGCGCCAGTTCTGGGGTCAGGGATGCAAAATCCTCCTCGCCCAATCCCACCACTAGAAAGTCTCCGGCAATGGCATCATACATTTCTCCGTTTTCATCCCGAAGAGCACGGTTCAGGGGCAGACCCATGAGCTTACCATCGTCATTGCAGATGATAGCCACTGGGTCTGCAAAGGGGTAAACAGCAGCAATCGTGCCGCCCACCGCCTCCTGCAAGGCTTTCAGGTTGTTGTCAATCTCGACCTGCTGCGGATACTGTCCCGGTGCAATTTTCAGCACCGACAAGGTGTTCTCGTTCTGTTCCATTATCGTCCTCCTCGAATTTGATAGAGATCTCCTGCCAGGCATGGGCGGCGTTCAACAGAGCTGCCACGAAGAAGCCGAAAAAAGCGCCGGCTTCAAAAAATGCGAAACCGATAAAAAAGTTCAGCATGGCACACCTCACTCCATGCAGATGCAGGGCAGCTTCTGGTCGTCTGCCATCAGGGTGATGCTGTGGCTTGCCAGATACTTCTGGAACAGGTAGACTTCATCGATGGTCAGCGAGATGACCTCGCCGTCCATGTTGGTGCGAACAAGAATCACCGGGCCGGTCAGGTAGTGCTTTCCGCCCATCTTCAGCACCTGCGCCGGGTTGTAGCAGAGCAGCAGCGAGGTGTTGGGAAGGTTCAGGCAGGCATCATCCTCCTCAAAGCAGGGCAGGATGCCGGGAGCCTCGTCCAGCGTGATGATGGTCAGCTCCATATCCGGGGCAATGGCAGCGAGATAGACTTCACCAGGCTTTTTTCTGCCGTTCAGAATCGTGTAGATGCGAGTATCAATGGTGACTTTCTCGGAACGGATGTGAGTGGTAGTAAAGTTCATAGACGTTTCCTCCAAAATTTTTGCAAAATAAAAGACCCGGAACTGGGTCTTTTGGTTCAGTCTGCGATCAGCGCGCTTCTTCCTGCTTCTTCTGTTTTGCCTGTTGCTTTTTTAGTTGCCACTGGTCGAGCAGCTTGATGATGATGCTTTCCATCTGCCGGGGCGTGTAATTGCGTGGAAAGTATTTCCGCAGGGTTTCGTTTTTGATGGTCACGGTGTCCAGTTCGCTTTTCTTTTCCTCATTCATAATGTTGTAGACTGCATCATAGTCAAACTCACCCTGCTGCGCCAGCTTTTTTATCCGAATGGCTTGTGAAAGAGATGGTGCGTTCTGGGAAGCATCCATTGCTTCTAAAAAATCCTGTTGCTGTTTTTCGTCCAGATAGGACAGTTCTACCGCAGGGTTAAAAGAGATTTTTTTCTCGTCCACCATGTCGAGCAATTCAGGGACAAGGTTCGTCAGGCGCACAAAACGCTGGACTTGATTGCGACTTTCGCCTGAATCTTTTGCTACTTTTTCATCGGCTCTCAACTTCGTCCCAACTTGGGACGAAGTTAAATCTGACCTAGCACCTTGATTTTTTATTGCATCCAGCTTCATCTTGTACGCAAATGCCCGCTCGCTGGGCAGGATGTGTTCTCTCTGCAAATTGGAATCGACCATCAATATCGTGGCGGCATCATCCTCCATATTTCGCACAATGACAGGCACGGTGTCCAGATTTGCAAGCTCTGCGGCGTGTTTCCGACAATGCCCGGAGATGATCTCATAGCCGCCCTCTGGTCTGGGGCGGGCAATCAGCGGCGCAAGCACACCGAACTGCGAAATGCTTTCCACCGTCCGGGTCATGGAATCATCGTCCAGAACTTTGAACGGGTGGTTTTTGAACGGGAAAAGTTCGCTGACGGGAATCTGTTGTACCTGCTCCCGCTGTTCTTCCTGCCGGGATTCTTCGGTCGAAAAAATATCATCGAGACCTTTCAGTGCTACGTTTAAGCCGCTTTTCGGCATCCACCAACACCTCCTTCGCAAGAGATTGATAGGCTTCTGCCACCTTGCTCTTGGGGTCATACTGGAAAATGCTCTTGCCGGCGGCACTGGTTTCAGCAGCACGAACAGACCGGGGAATGGTCTGGTCGAACACCTTGATTTTACTACCGTATGCCTGACGAATCAAAGTGTCGATCTGCTTTCCATAGTTGGTGCGGCTGTCCGTCATGGTGAGCAGGATGCCCTCGATTTTCAGCTTCGGATTGATTTTCTGCCGGTGTACCTTACAGATTGTCTGCAAAAGCTGCTCCAGACCTTTGGCAGAAAGATATTGAGCCTGTACGGGTATCAAAGCAGTATCTGCCGCCGCCAGTGCATTGATGGTGAGCATACCAAGGGAGGGAGTACAGTCCAGCAGGATATAATCGTACTCCCGTTTTGCTCCGTCCAACACCTGTTTGAGCATCTTTTCCCGGTTCATGCTGTTTACCAGAGCCACCTCCAATCCTGCCAATTCGATGTTGGCAGGGATGAGGTCTACGCCCTCTGCATGGTGCAGGATGCCCTCACCGGGTTGGATAGGCTGGTCGTTCATGGCTTTCTGCATCAGAGTAGACAATGTGGCAGGCAGCTCGTCCGGCTGCTGCCAGCCCATGCTGATGGTAAGACTGCCCTGCGGGTCAGTGTCCACCAGCAGAACTTTTTTGCCCTCCATCGCCAGCCCGATGCCCAGATTTTCACAGGTGGTGGTCTTGCCGGTGCCGCCTTTCTGGTTGACGATGGCTATCGTGGTTGCTTTCTTTGAAATTTTCATCACCTCCGATTCGCTAAGTCGTGGTTGGTTTGGTTCTGGTAGGAAAGCTGCATGGTGGTGGGCGCGTTGTACAGAGAAGCGAGCAGATATTGTTTCATGTTACGGATCGGGCTGCTGTTCTCTGCAAAGCACTTCAGCACAAAGCGGATGTGGTCGGCGTTCAACTTCATAAACCGACTGCATACCACCTCGGCGGGCTTATCGTCCCCAGCAATGTGCAGCAGCTTACGGTTGGTAGCGCAGGTGTCCACCAGCAAGTCTACGATCTGGTAGATAATGTCCTTGTCATCCGGGCAGAGCCGGAGCAAAAGGTCTATCTCCAAAGACTGAGAAAAATAATCTTCCAGTTGGGTGCGTTTGCTCATCCCATCCGCTTCTTCAGAATTGAATGGATCAGTCTCACTCATTTCAGTATCATTCTCTTTAGTCTTATTACATCGTGATT
>DXUR01000048.1 GCA_019417795.1 Clostridiales bacterium
CAATCCGGGTGCGAAGTCCCAGGGCATGAAGCAGCTCATGAGCGGTGGCGGCGTCATTCTCATCGGTACGCAGCTGATCCCCCTGCTCTCTGGTCTGTTCGGCTAAGCACCCGCGATAGGAGGTACTCCCGCCATTGTTCGATAATATCTTTGCAGCCATCGAAAAATGGATGCGGGAACTTCTGACAGGAATGGTGGAGTCCAACATGAGTACGATGTTCACGGATGTCAATGAAAAGACAAGTGAGATCGCGGCTCAGGTTGGACGTACTCCACAAAACTGGAACAGCAGCGTTTTCAGTATGATTCAGAACTTATCAGAGTCGGTGGTGGTTCCGATTGCCGGAATCATCATCACTCTGGTACTCTGCTATGAGCTGATCTCGATGCTGACCGAGCGAAACAACCTGCATGATGTAGATACATGGATGTTCTTCAAGTATTTTGTCAAGGCATGGGTCGCAATCTATCTGGTCAGCAATACGTTCACAATTACAATGGCAGTCTTTGACGTTGGACAATCGGTAGTCAATTCGGCTTCCGGTATCATCAACGGCGAGACTGCCATTGATGTTAGTTCGCTGTCCATGCAGATGCAGGCGGCGATGGCAACCATGGAGATCGGTGAACTGGTGGTGCTGGCTCTTGAAACCTTCCTTGTCAGCTTCTGCATGAAAATTATGTCGGTGGTGATAACTGTCATTGTCTATGGGCGCATGATAGAGATTTATCTCTACACATCGCTTGCCCCGATCCCGTTCGCAACGATGAGCAACCGTGAATGGGGTCATGTAGGAACCAATTATTTCAGAGGACTGTTCGCCCTTGCATTTCAGGCATTTCTGATGATGGTCTGTGTGGCGATTTACGCAGCACTGATTTCTTCGGTGCGGATTTCCAGCAATATGCACTCCGCGCTGATCGGCGTTGCAGCGTATACCGTGATCCTGTGCTTCAGCCTGATGAAAACGGGAAGTCTGTCCAAACAGATCTTCGGCAGTCACTAAAACCGGGAAAATCCGAGGAAAGGAACGACAACAGACAACAAGCTGTATCCCGGCGGCGTGTCTGACTGTCATGGTGAAAAATGGCTTATGTAACGATTCCGAAAGACCTGTCCAAAGTAAAAAACAAGGTCTTTCTCAACCTGACAAAGCGGCAGCTCATCTGTATGGGCTTTGCAGCATCCATTGGTGTTCCGTTCTACTTTCTCACACGGGGAACACTTGGCACAAGCAACGCGGCGGCGGGCATGGTTCTGCTGATGCTGCCGGAGTTTTTCTTTGCACTGTTCGAGAAAAATGGGATGCACCTTGAAACCATCCTGACGAACTTCATCAATGTCCGCTTTAAACGTCCGGCAGTTCGCCGCTATGAAATCGAAAACCTGTACGAATATGAGCCGGAGAAACCTGTAACACCAAAAGCGAAGAAGGGAGGCATTATTGGGAAAAGAAAAGGATAAGAAGCCGCTGTTCGGCGGCATCTTCCAGAAATTCTTCAAGCCGTCTGCAAAGGCAGAAGCGAAAAAGAAGAAAGAACATCATCTGACGGTGCAGCGGTCGATTCCGTATTTGGAAATGGGGCGGGATGGTATCTGCCGGGTGGAGGAACATCTGTATTCCAAAACCGTCCGCTTCTATGACATCAACTATCAGCTCGCGCAAAACGAAGATAAGAACACCATTTTTGAAAGCTGGTGTGACTTTCTCAACTACTTTGATTCCAGCATCCGCTTTCAGCTTTCGTTCATCAACCACAAAAGCGATATGAGCGAATACAACAAGGTCATTCAGATCGAGCCGCAGCATGACCAGTTCGATGATGTGCGCATGGAATATGCGCAGATGCTGAAACAGCAGCTTGCCAAAGGAAACAACGGTCTGGTTCGGACGAAGTACATCACGTTCAGCATTGAAGCCAAAAGCGTGAAAGAAGCAAAGCCCCGGCTGGAGCGGATCGAAACCGATATTCTCAACAATTTCAAGGTGCTGGGCGTGAAAGCATATCCGCTGAATGGCGTGGAACGCTTACAGATCATGTATGAGATGTTCCATCAGGAGGAAGAACGGAAGTTTGAGTTCAGCTATGACCGCATTCTGCAAAGCGGCATGACCACCAAGGATTTCATTGCTCCGACCAGTTTCCTGTTCAAGAGCGGCAAGGACTTCCAGATGGGAGATACCATCGGCGCAGTATCCTATCTGAACATCCTTGCCCCGGAACTGACGGATAAGGTGCTGGCAGAATTTCTGGACATGGACAAGAATCTGGTAGTCAGCATCCATGTGCAGTCGGTAGACCAGCTCA
Organism: Clostridiales bacterium; assembly: GCA_019417795.1. The sequence goes on from DXUR01000048.1 coordinate 2,311, forward strand.
AGGCAATCAAACTCATCAAGGGTAAGATCACAGACCTTGACCGCATGAAGATCGAGGAACAGAAAAAGGCGGTGCGTTCCGGTTATGATATGGAAATTATTCCGAGTGACCTTGCAACTTATGGTGGTGAGGCCAAAAAGATTCTGGATGATCTGCAGAGCCGTAATGAGCGTATGTTCCTTATTACGGTGCTGTTTCTCAATGCTGCGAAAACCAAACAGGAGCTGGACAGTGCAGTGTTTCAGACGGCTGGTATCGCTCAGAAGTTCAACTGCACCCTGAATCGGCTGGACTATATGCAGGAGCAGGGGCTTATGAGCAGTCTGCCGCTGGCCAATAATCTGGTTCCCATCAAGCGGGCATTGACTACAACTTCCACCGCCATCTTCGTGCCGTTCACCACACAGGAACTTTTCATGGAGGGCGATTCCCTCTATTACGGTCTGAATGCAGTGTCCAACAACATGATTATGGCAGACCGCAAACAGCTCAAAAATCCGAACGGTCTAATTTTGGGTACGCCTGGCTCTGGTAAATCGTTCAGCGCAAAGCGTGAAATGACGAACGTGTTCTTCACGACAACGGACGATATTATTATTGCAGACCCGGAAGGCGAGTATTATCCACTGGTCGAAGCACTGGGCGGGCAGGTCATTCATATCTCATCCACCAGCCGGGACTACATCAATCCGATGGACATTAACCTGAACTATGCGGACGATGATAACCCGCTGGGCATGAAATCGGATTTCATCCTTTCCCTGTGTGAACTTATCATGGGCGCACGGGATGGCATGGAGCCGGAAGAAAAATCCGTCATTGACCGATGCCTGCCGCTGGTCTATCAGAAATATCTGAATGACCCGAAGCCGGAGAATATGCCGATTCTCGGTGATCTGTATGACTGCCTGCGGGAGCAGAAAGAACGGCAGGCGCAGCGCATCGCCACGGCATTGGAAATCTACGTCAATGGTTCGCTGCGGGTGTTCAACCATCAGACGAATGTGGAGCTGGATAACCGCCTTATCTGCTTTGACATTAAAGAGTTGGGAAAGCAGCTCAAAAAGCTGGGTATGCTCATCGTGCAGGATCAGGTGTGGAATCGCGTTACCATCAACCGCAATGCAAAGAAAAACACACGATACTACATTGATGAGTTCCACTTGCTCTTAAAGGAAGAGCAGACTGCCGCGTACAGTGTTGAAATCTGGAAGCGTTTCCGAAAATGGGGCGGCATCCCCACGGGTATCACGCAAAACATCAAAGACCTGCTGGCAAGCCGGGAAATCGAGAATATCTTTGAGAATAGCGATTTCATTTATATGCTGAATCAGGCATCCGGCGATAGACAGATTCTTGCAAAGCAGCTCAACATTTCGCCGTTCCAGCTGTCCTATGTGACGAACAGCAACGAGGGCGAGGGGCTGCTGTTCTACGGCAATACCATTATCCCATTCAAGGATAAGTTCGATACCTCACTGAAACTCTATGGTCTGATGACCACGAAACCGAATGAAATTGCAAAATACAGGGAGAAGAAAGACGCATGATGAAAGAGAAAAAACTGAGCCAGATGATCCTGAAGCTGCATGACCGTGCTGAGGCGGCAAAATACGATGGCGATTCCAGCCCGCCTTATCAGGAAGTGGAAATGCTGAACTTTCACGATGAGGAATCGGTGGTTCATACGGTGCTGGAGGACTTTTACGCAGTCGGCGCACTGGCAGATGAACTGACCCACGGATTCCACATGGAAGAGCGGGGCTACATCGACCGCACGGAGGTCAATTCCCGGCTGATCGCTTTTGCCAGGGAGCTGGAGCGGATTCTCGACAAGTGGGAAACTCACGCAACGCTGATTGCATGAGTTTTCTGCCGGACGGGAGGTGAATCCGATGGCAGACAAGCGATTCCGGGGCAGAGATAAAATCGTCCAGAAAATGACCAAAGACGGTCTGGTGGAAGAAAATCTCCGCACCGGGGAAACCAAGTCCGCAGTTGCAGAAGAAACGCCGAAGCAGGAAGATTCGGAAAAAGACGCTGCGGAAAGTGCAGAAGAAACCCCTGTTGTGGAAGAGGATGTGTGCATGGATGCCGAGGATGGAGAGGAGGAAAAGCCCCGGCGCAGCACCGCCAAGCAGAGTACAGAGTATTATAAAGCCCATCAGGAGGATGGCAAACCGAAAGAAAAAGATGCTCCGCCTGTGGACGAAGATGCAGAGCCTGCACCTAAGAAAAAGGGCCGCTTATCCTTTGATGATGAGCAGCAGGGTGGAATCGTTCGAGGCGCAGGGCTGGGCATTAAGAAAGTGGCGAAGAAAGGAGTGGATACCGCCACTGGTTTTGCCCACAACAAGGTACATCAGGTCGAAAAAGAAAACTCCGGCGTGGAGTCGGCGCACAAGAGCGAAGAAACGCTGGAAGGACTGTACCGCTTTTCCAAAGGCAGGAAAAAGACCAGAGAAAAATCCGCAAGAGCCGAGAAAAAGGTCACTGCAGAAAAGAAATCCAGCCGTCTGAAATTTTCGGAGAATGAGGGCGGCATAACCGAAGAAGCGGCAGAAACGCCCATGAAAAAGAAACCACCCCAGCCGCCACCGACTGCCGCAGGAGGTGAAGCAACAAAGACAGTCGGTTCAAAGTTTTACCAGAAAAAGCAGTATAAGGATGCCTATGCAGCAGTCAAGCGGGGCCAGAAAGCCGGAAACGCTGCCAGCAAGCAGGCGGCAACGGCAGCAAACACGCTTGCAGAAAAAGCAAAGGCGGCGGTGCAGGAGATAGTTGTGCAGAACAAGACTCTGTGGGCGGGACTTGGCATCGCAGCACTGATGCTCATGCTGATTATGGGCGCGTTCTCAAGCTGTTCGGCAGCGATCCAGGGAACGGGCAGTACCTTTATCGGAACGACGTATCCCAGTAAGGACGCTGACATGAAAGGCGCGGAAGAAGATTATCTGGAACTGGAGCGAAAGCTGGATGAGCAGATACGGCAGATGGAGTCCACGCATCCCGGCTATGACGAATACCGTTACCAGTTGGATGAGATCGGGCATGACCCGTATCAGCTGATCTCTCATCTGACTGCCGTATATGAGCAGTTCACCAGAGGACAGATGAAAACCGTCATCAAGTCGCTGTTTGAGCAGCAGTATCTCCTGAAAGTCTGGGAAACGATAGAGATTCGCACACGCATGGAAACCAGAGTAGGGATTCGGCCAACGATTGACGCTTTTGGAAACGTCAGCATGGAAACCTATACCTATCAGGAAGAAGTGGAGTATGAGTACAAAATCCTCAACGTCCTGCTGAAGAACAAGGGCTTTGACACCATTGCCAGAAAGAACATGGATCGGAAGCAGACTGGGCGGTATGATGCCTACAATCTGACCTATGGCAATCGCCCGGAACTGTTTGGCGCAGGCTCACCTACATACAGCGGCGGCACAACAGGAAGCATTGGCTCTGGCGGTTCGGGTGGAACAGGCGGCAGTTCCGGCGGTGGTTTCCGATATGATATTCCAGAAGAAGCCCTGTCGGATGAAAAGTTTGCAAGGATGATTGCAGAAGCCGAAAAGTATCTGGGTATGCCGTATGTGTGGGGCGGAAGTTCGCCCAGCACCAGTTTTGATTGCTCTGGCTTTGTCTGCTGGGTCATCAATAACTGCGGCAATGGCTGGAATGTCGGGCGTACCACGGCAAACGGTCTGCGCGGCAAGTGCAGCTATGTTTCTCCTGCAGATGCAAAGCCGGGAGATTTGATCTTCTTTGAAAAAACCTACAACACCGTTGGAGCGTCGCACGTTGGCATTTATGTCGGCAACGGAATGATGATCCACTGCGGCGACCCGATTTCTTATACCAGCATCAATTCGACCTACTGGCAGAACCACTTCCTTGGTTTTGGCAGAATCAAATAAAACGAGAGGAGGCACGAAATGAGCAAGAAGTTACAGAAGTTTCTGGACGATGCAGAGAGAACCGAAAGCAAGATCGCGGAACTGGAAGAGTATCTGAGAAACGTCCGGGCTGCACAGAAAAAGGAAGAGGACAATGAGATCGTCCGTGCTATCCGCAGCACAAAGCTGGGTGGGCGTGACCTGTTGGCACTGCTGGAAAATATCCAGGCGGGGAATGTGACGTTCCAGACAACCGTAAACCACGAGAACAAGACTTCGGAAGAAGCAGAAATGGAGGATGTGATTGCGAAAGATGCTTAAAAAGCTGGGTGTTGTGATTCCCAGTGCAGTGCTGACCCTGCTGATGGCGGTAGGCTTTTCCACTCCGGCATTTGCCTATGTGGAGCCGGAAGTCAAGGAAGAGCCTGCACAGGTCATTGAGGAAGAGGAACCCACCGAGGAAGAGAAGATTCCGTTCACCATTGCGGGCAACGGCGAGGTGGAAGATAACATCACGGACGATTCCAGTAAGGAGTTCTTCACGGTCAAGACCAAGGGCGGCAACACCTTTTTTCTGGTGATCGACCGAGCAAGGAACAGCGAGAATGTGTATATGCTTTCCATGATCGACGAGTACGATTTGCAGGAGTTCCTGACCGATGAGGAACGCAACGGCAAGGAAGAGGAGAAGCCGGCAGTCGTGCTGCCGGAAACCAAACCTGAGCCGGAACCGGATGTCGAGATCGAAGAGCCGGAACAGGACGATGGAAAGCTGACAAAGATTCTGGCAATCGTATTTGTCTTGGGTGTTGGCGGTGCAGGCGCATTCTTCTATTTCTACATTTATAAGCCGAAGCAGAGTGAGCCGGAAGTATCGAAAGAAAATCTGGAATATGAAGCACTGCCGACAAAGAACGAGGATGAGCAGGACGGAGAAACCGAAGAATAATAGAAAACCCGTATAATCTAGTGGTGCAGGGATGGTCTGATTCGGACTGTCCCTGCTTTTTTCAAACAAGCAGGAGGATACATGAAATATCTTGTGATAGCAGAAAAGCCGAGTGTAGCACGTTCCATCTCGAAAGTGATCGGTGCATACAAACATGAGGACGGGTATCTGGAGGGTGGGGATTGTGTGGTGAGCTGGTGTCTGGGGCATCTGGCAGAGTATGCAGCCCCGGAGTATTACGATGAACACTATAAAAGCTGGCGGTTCGATGATCTTCCGATTCTCCCGGAAGAATGGAAGCTGCTGGTTTCGGAAGATAAGAAAGCGCATTTCAATATCCTGCGAAAGCTCCTCCGAAGCAAAGATTTTGATTATGTGGTAAATGCCTGCGACGCAGGGCGCGAGGGAGAAGCAATCTTTCGCCGTGTGTATGGTCTGGCAGGCAGCAAACTCCCGGTCAAACGGCTGTGGATCAGCAGTATGGAAGATGCCGCTATCCAGCAGGGCTTTGATTCCTTAAAGGATGGCGCAGAGTATGACAACCTGTTTGCCGCTTCGGAGTGCAGGGCAAAGGCAGACTGGCTGATCGGCATGAACGGCACACGGGCCTTTACAAAGAAATACGGCAGGCGGCAGACTATTGGACGAGTGCAGACTCCGACACTGGCTATGCTGACCGAACGGCAGAGCAAAATCCAGAACTTTGTGAAAGAGCCGTACTGCAAGGTGGAAATCACGGGAAATGGTATTGTGGCAGAATCGGAACGGATGGCGCAGGAACAGGATGCTGATACCGTGCAGGCAGCTTGTGATGGACAGTGTGCCGTGGTCGGCAGCATCGAGCGCAAGCGGAAAGAACAGTCCGCACCGAAGCTGTACGACTTAACGACCTTGCAGCGAGAAGCCAACCGCTATTATGGCTTTACAGCCAGCCAGACTTTGAAGATCGTACAGGAGTTGTACGAAGAAAAGCTGGTGACATACCCGCGAACGGACAGCCAGTACATTACGGAAGATATGCAGCAGACCATGACAGATTTGCTCAAACACTATGGCGGCGAAGCAGATGGAGTAAAGCAGGTAGTCAATAACAAGAAAGTCACTGACCACCATGCGATTCTGCCGACACTGGAAAGCTGCAAGCGTGGGTCAAACAGCCTGTCCGGGGATAAGGAAAAAGTCTTTGCTCTCATCGTCTGGAAGATGCAGCAGGCAGTACAGCCACCGTACATTTATGAAGATGTTCTGGTGACAGTTTGCTGTCAGGATAAGAAATTCACTGCAAAATACAAAAATGTTTTGCAGGCGGGACATACCGCAATGCCTGTTCCGTTTGCAGAACAGGAAAAAAGCAAGGATGTGGCATTCCCTAAGAAACTGGAACAGGGTGCGGTGATTCCTGTGGTGAGTGCGGAGAAAAAGCAGGGCTTTACATCCCCGCCGAAAGCATTTACCGAAGATACCCTGCTTTCTGCAATGGAAACAGCAGGCAACAAGGAGTTTGAAAAAGACACGGAAAAGAAAGGTCTGGGAACGCCTGCGACCCGTGCAGCGATTCTGGAAAAACTGGTATCTTCCGGCTATGTGGAACGCAAAGGCAAGCAGATTCTTCCCAGTGCAGAGGGGGTTACGGCAATCGCAAATATCCCGGATTACCTGAAATCGGCAAGCATGACCGCTGAGTGGGAAAATGAACTGCTGCAGATGGAACGGGGCGAAACAAAGCCCGCTGACTTCATGCAGGGCATCGGTGGATTGCTGGAACGGATGCTGGCAGACCTCCGGCAGATTCCTACGGTACAGGAATCGACTACTTATAATAAGGTATCTATCGGGGACTGCCCGGTATGCGGCAAAACCGTCTGCGAGGGCAGGCAGAACTTTTACTGCTCTGACCGGGAGTGCAAATTCGCCCTCTGGAAAGAAAGCAAATACCTTTCCGGCATGAAAAAGACGCTCACAAAGAAGATGGCAACTGACCTTTTGAAGAAAGGACGCACCCATGTAAAAGACTTCTACTCTGCCAAAAAGGACAAGACCTTTGCCGCAGACCTTGTGATGGCAGTAGAAAACGGCAGGGCGCAGTACAGTCTTGAATTTCCGAAAACACCAGCTAAGAAGTAAGGAGGGAACGGTTGGCAAAATTTAACGATATTCGGGAACTTGCCCAGCAGAACGCGCGGTGGGTAAGCAATTCGCCGAAAGACTGGATGAACTATCTGGATGTGGCGGCACGGCTGTACCGCTATTTGTTCAAAGATACTCTGCTGATTCATGCCCAGCGTCCTGACGCGACTGCCTGTGCAGAGCTGGAAGTCTGGAACAAGAAGATGAATCGCTGGGTAAACCGTGGCGCAAAGGGCATTGCACTTCTGGATGATGCCAGCCCACGGGCAAAGCTGCGCTATGTGTTCGACATTGCGGACACGCATCTGGTGCAGGGCGGCAGAACGCCGATCCTCTGGCACATTGATTATTCGGAACACCAGCAGATGATCCTCGACCATCTGGCAGATACCTATGCGCTGACGCAGACGGACAGCATGAATGCTGCGCTGATGGAACTGGCACAGCAGTTGACCGCTGAGAATCTGGAAGAAGCGATGGATGGTCTGGAATATGAGGTGGCAGACACATTTCTGGAAGGACTGGACGAAGATAATCTCCGTGTTCGTTTCCGTGAGTTAATGACCAACAGCATTTTCTATACCCTTTCCCGACGCTGCGGACAGGAACCGCTGGAAGTACTGGACGATGAGGATTTTATCCGTATCGTGGATTTCAACCAGCTTTCGGTCTTGACCTTCCTGGGCAATGCGGTTTCGGAACAGTGTGAAGCGGTTCTCCGTGACATCGGACGGGAAATGCAGAAAATTTACCGAAAAGAAGTTACAGAACATCTTGCAAAAACTGCCGACAGCTTGTATAATACCAGTACGGACTTTAGTACATTAAAGCACGAAACCGAAACAAACATCACCGAAGGAGGAAAACCGTATGGAACTGACTTATCACCGCAAGGGGGACTACCTGTTTCCGAACCTGACCGTACAGGACAAGCCGATGAGCATTGGGAAGTACGGGATGCTGCGCAGAACTTATCTGAGGGAGAACAAGAAGAACTGGTATCAGAGTATGCTGATGAGCGGCAGGCTGAATCAGCATCTGGCGCAGATCGACGAGCAGGCGGAGAACCGGATGGAAAAACTGATCGAGAGCCTGAACGAGAAGTATCCGGCTCCGAACAAGGAAACCGAACAGATGGCATGGGTGGCACACCAGAACAATCTGACCGCGATGGCGGAAGAGATCGTGCTGAAGGAATTGGTGTACAACTAACCGCCGACACAACCGAACAGGATTTGAGCGAAGCAGAGGAAGAAATTGCCTCTGCTTTTTCTCTGCCCAGTTTGCCGACCGTGGAACAGCAGATTCGGGCAATCGAAGCCCCGATGCAGGCACGGTATGCCGATGAGATCACGATTCCGGCAGAAGTTGTGGATGAAATCCTGCGAACGGGTAGCAATCGAAACAAAAGTCAGCTCCGTCTTATCTATAACTTTATGACCGAACAGACCCCGGAAGAGTATGCCGCTTTTGTCAAAAAGGAATATGGCGAGGGCGGCAAGGGCTTTGAAATCGGCGGCACAAAATATGCGGTCTGGTTCGATGAGCTGGGTATGCAGATCGCCGTTGGAGATACGGTTCGGAACGACCCCAAAAACAAAGCATTTCTGTCTTGGGAAGATGTCAGCTGCAGAATCCATCAGCTTCTGCAGCAGGGAGAGTATGCACCAAAATCGGTTTTGGATGCTACCCGTGGAAATGCCCTGTATGAACACGCAGAAGCCCTGAGCTATATGGAACGTGATATGGCAGAGGGTATCGCAGAAATGGTCTTTGCCGATACCTCCATCTTCTCCGGTGGATACCCGGAACTTACAGAACGCCTTGCAAAGTTGCTTGACCAGCCGGAATTTCTGGCTGACCTGAACGAACGTCTTTTGGGGCTGGCAGAAGCCTACGCCGAAGATAAAAGCGTGATGCGGATGCAGTTCTACCGCCCGGACAAAGTATCTGAACAGTTTCAGAAGTTTGCCCTTCCGTATCAGTCCTATCAGGCAAGAGAGGGATTCCAGTGGAATGAGCAGAAAGTCTTTATTACGGACGATGAGATCAATGCTTTTCTTGCAGGCGGCGGGCCGTATTCGGATGGCAGACTGGCAACGTACAGTTTCTTCCTTAATCACGAAGAGAAAGCAGAACGCGCGGCGTTTCTGAAAGACCGATACGGCGTTGGCGGCAGCAGTCATGCACTTTCCCGTGCAGATAATTCCCATGCTAACTATGACGGCAGAGGTCTGGAACTGGCACGGGGCAGCTATGGAAAGCCGGATGCACTGGTGAAGCTGAACTGGAATCAGGCGGCTGAACGAGTTGCAAAGCTCATTGACCAGAGTTTGTATCTGAAGCCTGCGGATTACAGCCGGATGCCGAGTTACGAGCGTGAGCAGATGGCAAATCGGGTGATTGATTTCTACCATCGTCTGCCCGATGAAGTGGAACGTCCGTTTGAACGGGAACTGCTGAACGAAGACGCCAGAAAGAAACTGCCCGTCATGCTGGCTGATTCGGAACAGGCGGCAGAACTTCTGGAAAAGATGGATGCAGCACTTCTTTCCGTTCCGCTGGATTCCCCGGACTATGCAGAAAAATCAAGGATATTGGCTGACCTGCATCAGTATGTTGAGGGAACGTACACGATCTTCCCAGAGAAGAAAAAGGCTGTTGAGATTCCTGTTTCTGAGGCAAGACAAATATCGCTTTTCGATATTTGGGCGCAGGAGAAGGAATCGAAAGAGCATTCAACCACCGCAGTGGTTGAAGAATCCCAGAAGCAGGCGGCAAAGTACAGCAGAAATGTCGGGGATTATCTCTATCTGGAAGATGACCGCCTTTATAAAATCGAACGTGTTACGGATTCTCTGATCTATCTGAAAGATATGGAACGTCCTGCATGGGCAGCACGGGTGCTACGACCGAACCAGTATGATGCAGAACTGGCAAAGAATCCGCTGAATGATTATCTTCTGGCAGGGCAGAAATCTGCATTGAAAGATAGTCGCTGTGTTTACAAAGAATGTCTGTATTCCATGCTGGATGCGGTGCAGCAGAGTGAAATCTATCCGTATCTCCGTGACCGAGATGTGGATGCAGATGAAGCGGAAAAGGAACTTCGGAACAAGATTGACGAGCTGTTAGAGCAGAATGCGAAAACTGCTCCGCTGTATCTGGAAGCAAGCCAGAACTGGGAAAACTTCAAAGACTGGTTGGTAGAAGATATTTTCCAGCGCACCTATCAGGACGTTATTACGGACAGACGGGATGCCG
>DXUR01000480.1 GCA_019417795.1 Clostridiales bacterium
AGGTCACACTGGACGGCATCGCATACCCCACCCCGGAGATGCGTATGGCCATCGTCCCGAAGAACAAGGGCGACGAAGATAAGGTCGCGCAGGGCATCATGCGTCTTGCGGAAGAAGACCCGACGATTCGTTTTGAAAATAACGCAGAAACCAAAGAAATGGTCATCAGCGGCATGGGCGAACAGCACCTCGATGTCATCGTCTCCAAGCTGAAGACGAAGTTCGGCGTAGATGTCACGCTGCGCAGCCCGCGCGTTCCGTACCGCGAGACGATCCGCAAGACCGTTTCCGTACAAGGTAGACATAAGAAGCAGACCGGCGGCCACGGCCAGTTCGGTGATGTGTGGATCGAATTCTCCCCCTGCGATGCAGACGGCTTGGAGTTTGCAGAGCGAGTTGTCGGGGGCGCAGGCCGGAGGGTTTTCTCCCCCGCCGTTGAAAAGGGTCTGCGCGAGTGCATCGCAAGAGGTCCTCTCGCCGGTTATCCGGTCGTCGGTCTCAAGGCGACGCTGTATGACGGCTCCTATCACCCCGTAGACTCCAGCGAAATGGCGTTTAAAACCGCTGCTTCCATTGCCTATAAAAACGGCATGCCGCAGGCGAACCCCGTTCTGCTTGAGCCCATCGGCGAATTGAAGGCTACCGTGCCGGACGCTAACATGGGCGATATCATGGGCGAAGTTAACAAGCGCCGCGGCCGCGTGCTGGGCATGTCCCCGGCAGAAACCGTCGGCTATCAGACCGTAGACGCCGAAGTGCCGATGGCCGAAATGTACGATTTCAGCACCTATGTGCGCCAGGTCACGCAGGGCAGAGGCAGCTTCACGTTTGATTTCGTGCGCTACGAAGAAGCCCCGCAGAATGTTGCGCAGAAGGTTATTGAGGCCGCGAAAGCCAACGGCGAGATTGACTGAATAAAACCATGACAAAAAAGAGACAAACGATACTATCAATCTTGATGTAATTCTCTTTAAATGCAGCAATAGCATACGTGGCACGTAATCCATTCTAACTTCACGAATAAAGCTAAGGCACAACCTACGGATTTTCCTCCGTAAGTTGTGCCTTTTTCTCAACTGTACCGTTCAAATGCTTCTTTATGTAGTTAACCGCGTTCCGCCTCAAAATTGAAGCGGAACGCGGTTGCTTACTCTACACTGATTTTCAAAGGTGCCTGCATCTCTTTCCAGTCACCGTCACTCTTCGCCTTTGGAATTTTGCTTAGAGTGATAACCATGTGCCTTTCTCTGCGGATTCTACAATAGCATCCAGCAGGTGCTGGTTTGCCTGTCCATCCTGAATATTGGCAGCAAGACCATCACCGGTGCCATTTACAATGTCTGCAAAGGACTGCATCTGATCGCAGAAATACTGCTGCGGAATCGGCAGATGGTTGAAAACATGGGCATCGGCATTGATGTCTCCGGAGCAGACTTCAATTTCGTCAATTCCGGCAGGTGTGGCATCCAAGCTGTAAACAATGGCACCTTCACTGCCGTAAATTTCCATACGCTGATAGTTACCGCGGCCATAAGCAAATCGGGTAATCTGGAAGCTGACAGAAATCTCATCTTCCATATCCGCCATGTAGTTGCTGAAATCGTCCACATCTACTTTTCCGACACCTTTGCCGTCCAGCAACGGACGTTCGTGTACGTAAGTACCGGTATGTCCCACAACACGGGTATATTCTTTGTTCGTCACAAATCGCACCAAATCCAAGGCATGGCTTCCCAGATCTCCCAGAGCACCTGTACCGGTTCTGCTCTTGACATAGCGCCATACTAAGGGGCAGTTGGCACGGGGCAATCCCCACGCCTGAAAATACTGCATATTCACGTGATAGACACGCCCGATCTTGCCCTGTGCAATCAGATCCTTGGCGTAGCGGGCAGCAGCCTTGAATCGGTAGGAGAAGCACACCATATTCTTGACATTCTTCTCCTGAGCTGCCTTGGCCAGTATGTCTGCTTCCTCTGCGGTCAGGGTGATGGGCTTTTCCAGGTTAAACGGCTTGCCGGCTTCCACGGCAGCCATTGCCACCTTGAAGTGGGCGTCATTAGAGGTGCAGATATCCACTGCATCGACAATGTCACAGTTAACCAAATCTCGATAATCCGTAAAACGGTACTGCGGAGGAATCCCATACTTCTCGCCAACGGCTTCGAGCTTTTTCTCATCAATATCGCAGATGGCCACCAAGGTCAAATCGGGACTCTTGGCAATACCGGGCTCGTGCACGCCGCCCCAGATGGCTCCTACGCCTACAGATCCTACGCGAATAACTTTCTTTTCCATGTTGAACACAACTCCTTTAAATTAAGTTATAAATTAAATAAAATTAATTTATTTTTTCCAGAATCATTGCAGAGAAGGGAGGAACTTCCACCACGGTGGCATTCTGAGCCCCTTCAAAGGCCTTTTCACTTAACAAATCGCGGACGCAATTTCCCGACAACGTGTAGTTTTGAGGACAATCTGTGTTGTTGATTACCGTCACCAGAAGCTCTTCCTGCAATTGGCGTTCCATAACAAACAAATCTCCCTGAGAACGGAATCTAACGGTTCCCTCCTGCAGTGCTTTTCTGGTTTTTCGCAACCGCATCAGCTTCTGATAGTGCGTCCGCAAATCCGTATTCCAATGAGATTCCTCCCAGTCGAACGCCTTACGGCAATCCGGGTCGTTCTCACCCGTCATACCAATTTCCGTGCCATAGTATGTGCAGGGCATACCCACAAAGGTGAACAGGAAAGCCGCCGCGTTTTTCAACCGCGCCGTATTCCCTCCGCTGACCGTAAGGAAGCGGGCAGTGTCGTGGCTGTCCAGCAGATTGAGCATAGAGTCATTGGCCGCATCGGAATAGCGCATCAAATTTTCCGTGAGAATCTCCTGAAAACGCTGAGGAGCCACTGCGCTCTTGGCAAAGTACTCCACTGCCGCGCGCTGAACACCATAATTCATCACGCCATCGTACTGATCCCCCTGAAGCCACGCTTCCGAATTGCGCCAGAACTCTCCGATAATCAGTGCGTCGGGATTGATCCCCCGAACGGTCTCCCGAAACTCTCTCCAGAAATGGGAGTCCACCTCGGTGGCTACATCCAGTCTCCAACCGTCAATACCCATGCGTGTCCACTTGGCCACGGCTCCCAGAAGATATTCCTTCGCCTGAGGATTTTCCGTGTTCCACTTGGGCATACAGGACGTTCTCAACTGTTCTTCAGATAAATTTTTCAAACCGGGGTGTCTGGGGGCATAGGGAGTGTCTCCGAAAGAATCAAAATTCAAAGGATCAAAACTCACCGGAAATTCTCGAATGTAAAAC
>DXUR01000481.1 GCA_019417795.1 Clostridiales bacterium
CGGTGAGCAGATTGGGGTTCAGGGCGATGATGTAGGCCATCGTCATGAACGTGGTCAGGCCCGCCAGGATCTCCGTCCGGACGGTAGTGCCGTTCTCTTTCAGTTTAAAGATTTTTTCCATAGTTTTCCCCTTTCTCTTATCACAGGGCCCCGTAAAGGTCAACCTCTGTTATAACGAAATTTTAACACAAATTTCCGCTCATGAATAGTTCTGAGATTTACTGAAAAAATAGGTGTCTCTTTAGCATATTGCACAAAAACAGCCCTGTCATTTCGACAGGGCCGCTTCGTTCAGGCAGTATGATGGGGTTCAAAGGCTTCTTCGATCCTTTCCCGCATCCGGAAATCCCGGCGCTGCCAAACAAGAGCCAGAACCGCAGGTAGCAGAACAGGCAGGATCGTGCAGCTTCCCCACCCCATCGCCCACAGCACACATTCTGCAATAACGCCGGCATGGAAGGCCAACAGTGTTCCTCCATAGAGATTCATCCGGGGGATATGGTCCGAATCCCGGAATAAATGGGCCTGGACCCAGGCATCCACAAACTGGCGGAGGTTGTTGGTAGAGAAGATGGTAGAACAGGGATACCCATATTTTCCGGCAAACACGCACCACTGGAAGCCCATGGCAAAAATGCAGATGTAAACGCCCAGCTCCGATAAGTGCTCCGGCAGAACACTCAGCACACAGGCCGCAGCTGCATCTGAGAGAATGGCCCACATCCGCAGATCGCCCTTACAGCGCTTCGACAGGCAGGCTGCCAGAAAAATCGTAAAAACATACAGGATAACGATTCCCATACGTAGCAGCGCTTTGATCCAGTTTTCCTGAACCGCGCTTGTGAAAATCTCAATGAAATTGACGGTCACTGCCGAGGCGAAGTGATGAAAGCGCAAAATAGCATACGCGCCGAACCAGCCGCCGATCAGCGCCATGCAGAAATGCAGGCGCCGTTTTGATTGCTCCAACTGTTCTTCCATGTTCCTCTGATCCTTTTCCTTAAAGAGGCGGAGAGTCGATCAGACCCTCCGCCCTGTTACTGCGTTTTCTTAGAACTTGATCTTCTCTTCCAGATAGCTCTTCACCTGATCAATGGGGATACGCACCTGATTCATGGTATCACGCTCACGGATGGTGACACAGTGGTCAGCGGGGGTGTTCTCATCGCCCACGGTCTCAAAGTCCAAGGTAATGCAGAAGGGAGTGCCGATCTCATCCTGACGGCGATAGCGCTTGCCGATGGAGCCGGTCTCGTCATAGTCCACCATGAACTCCTTGGACAGCTCGTTGTACAGCTCCATAGCGGGGCCGGAGAGGACCTCCTTCTTGCTCAGAGGCAGGATGGCGGCCTTAAAGGGAGCCAGAGCGGGATGGAAGTGCATGACCACGCGGACATCGTCCTTGCCGTTCTTGTCCTGACCCACAACTTCCTCGTCATAAGCGTCGCACAAAACGGCCAGAACGCTGCGCTCCACGCCCAGAGAGGGCTCGATGACATAGGGGATATATTCCACCATGTCCTTGCCCTCGCCCTCGCGGTAGACCATCTTCTGACCGCTGGTATTCTGATGCTGGGTCAGGTCATAGTCGGTACGGTCGGCTACGCCCCACAGCTCGCCCCAGCCGAAGGGGAACAGGAACTCGAAGTCCGTGGTGGCCTTGGAGTAGAAGCACAGCTCCTCGGGATCATGGTCACGGAGACGCAGGTTCTCATCCTTCAGACCGATGGACAGCAGCCAGTTGTGGCAGAAGGTCCGCCAGTAGTTGAACCATTCCAGGTCGGTGCCGGGCTTGCAGAAGAACTCCAGCTCCATCTGCTCAAATTCCCGGACGCGGAAAATGAAGTTGCCCGGGGTGATCTCGTTGCGGAAGGACTTGCCGATCTGGCCGATGCCGAAGGGCAGCTTCTTCCGGGTAGTGCGCTGGACGTTGTTGAAGTTCACGAAAATGCCCTGAGCGGTCTCGGGACGGAGGTAGACAGTATTCTTGGCGTCCTCAGTGACGCCCTGGAAGGTCTTGAACATCAGGTTGAACTGACGGATGTCGGTGAAGTTGTGCTTGCCGCAGGTGGGGCAGGGAATGTTATGCTCTTCAATGAAGTCCTTCATCTCGGCCTGAGAGAAAGCGTCCACTGGCTTGGGCAGTTCAAAGCCGGTCTCGGCGCACCAGTCCTCGATCAGCTTATCGGCGCGGAAGCGCTCGTGACACTCGCGGCAGTCCATCAGGGGATCGGAGAAGCCGCTGAGGTGACCGCTGGCCACCCAGGTCTGGGGGTTCATGAGGATGGCGGCGTCCAGACCCACGTTATAGGGGTTCTCCTGAACGAATTTCTTCCACCAGGCGTTCTTGATGTTTTTCTTCAGCTCTGCGCCAAGAGGGCCGTAGTCCCAGGTGTTGGCAAGGCCGCCGTAGATCTCGCTGCCGGGGAACACGAAGCCCCGGTTTTTGCACAGGGCAACAATTTTGTCCATGGTCTTTTCAGTGTTTTTCATGGTTTCCTCTCCTTTTTGTTTGGTGGCTCAGAGCAATTTCAAAATTGCATGCACGCAATTCTGATGCCACGCGTCCCGGCTGCCGTGTCTGCGGCGAGGGGCGCGGCTCAACTCATGCGTTTTTGCGCAGCAAAAAACGCCCTGAGCCTATTTTAGTAGGCTCAGGGCGAACATAATGTCCGTGGTTCCACCTGAATTCCCCGTTGGAGGCGGGGCACTTCGTTCCCGGTAACGGCGGGGTCCGGCGAAGCATTTCCGCTCCGCGGCTCCAAGGCGCCATCCGATGCTTTCCGGAGGAGCTTACACCAACCGCTCCTTCTCTGAAACCGGATCCAGCAGGACTTCCCTGTCACAGCCTTTCACCCGGTCACTGTATCACGGTTTTTGAACATTGTCAAGGCAAACAGCGGAAAACGGCCGTTTTTTCATTGAGTTTCTGAAAAAACTCACCGACTTTTTCACAATGTTGAAAGAAATCCAGAAAAATAGGACAACGCTCCGCCTGAAAGACGGAGCGTTGGTTCGGTTTACTTTTTCTCCCGATCGTAGGCCACGATGACCCGACGATTGGGGTCCACACCCGTGGAATAGGTGGTGACACCGGGAACCTCCTGCAAAGCCGTGTGGATCACATGGCGCTCGTAGGCGTTCATAGGCTCCAGGGTAACGCTGCGGCGATACTTGACCACCTTGCCCGCCACCTTGTTGGCCAGACGCTCCAGGCTCTGTTCCCGCTTGGCCCGGTAATTCTCGGCGTCCAGTTGGACACGGACCCGGCTGCCGGTGCGGTTGACGGAGTAGCTGGTGAGCTGCTGGATGGCGTCCAG
>DXUR01000482.1 GCA_019417795.1 Clostridiales bacterium
CCGGCAGAAATTTGGCATCCTGTGTAAAAAGTTTTATAAAGTTACTGAAACCGATGAACTCAAAGGTCCGTGGTAGCAAACGATAGTCAAATAGGGACGTTGCGAAAACCATGACCAGCGGGATTGCAAAGATCAATAGGAAAATAATACAGGTGGGGGCCAAAAATAGAGCGATCCACCCGGTGTTTCGTTGTTTCATGGTCCATCTCCTTGGAGGCGGTAAGTCGGTAGAATGTGGGGGGAAGCGGGCTGCCGAACTACATTCGGCAGCCCGCTCCGCGAAGTTGTAGCAGATCAGGTCACAGGGTTGGCGGTGGCAAAGTCCGTCAGAACCTGACAGAACTGCTCGGGCGTATCAGCACCGGAAGCCAAGTTGGGCAGTTCAGCACTGAAAGTATCCTCCAAACCGGGGACCATCAGGCCGGTCAAAGTGTTGCCGCGCTTTTCGCAGACGGAAGCCTGCTCCAGGAAGTCAGCCAACAGGGGAAACGCGTCCAGTGCGGTCTGGGTGATTTCCACGGTGGCACCGGCGGGAACCATGCCCTGCGTTTCCAGAGCAGTCTGCTGGGCCTTGGGGCTGGTGAAGAACTTCACCATGGCAATACCAGCCTCTTCAAGAGCAGGATCAGACTGCTTGGTAACGAACATACCCTCAATAGGGGCATCATAGACAAATCCACCGGGATAGGTCGCAACACCAACCTTATCGGAAAAGCCCTCAGTGGTTTTGGAGGTATCAGAGAAATCGCCAATCATCCAGGGGCCATTGCAGATCATAGCCACGTTTTCGGAGAAGAAGTTATTGGCTGCATTCTCATAAGCGCCGCCGTTGGCATCCAAGGTCGTGCAGGTTTGATAAAGCTTCTGAATCTTGGCAATGGCATCCACCACGCTGGGAATGTTATAGTTGGTGGGATAAGAAGTGTTCATGAACTCAAGACCTTCATCGCCGCTGCCAGCGATCATGGCGCCGAGCAGAAGCTGTGTGCACCAAGCGCCGTCGGCGGTATCCATGGCCAGCGGCGTGATGCCAGCGGCCAGAAGACGATCGCAGTTGTCGAAGAATTCCTCCCAGGTTTCAGCGGGCTTGATACCAGCCTGATTAAACAGTTCCTTATTATAGTAATAACCGATCAACTGTCCCTCGGAAGAAGATGCGTATATTCTGCCGTCACGGCAGTCTGTGGATTCCCAAGTCTCGTTGTACATGGCCTTCCACTCCGGGTCAGCGTTAACGGCATCGGTCAGATCCACAACCAGATCAGCCTGCAGTGCCAGATCCAGCAGCTTATAGCCGCCGCCGTAAACCACAGGAGGCAACTCCCCGGAGGAAATCATGACTTTGATTTTATCGGCATAGTTGGCATCGCCAGGAACATCTTCCACCTCAATGCGGTACTTACCGGCATATTCGGCGTTGAATTCTTCTACCAACTTGGCAACAACAGGAGCTGCCGTGTTGGCACCGACCTGAAAGGTGGGATATTTGATCACGATTTCTTTGCTGGAAGCACTGTCCTCACTGTTGGAGGGTTGGGAAGATGACCCACCGCAGCCAATAAGGGCCAGCAGCATCGCAAGGGAGAGAAGGCAGGCGAACATTCTTTTCATACTTTTTCCTCCTTTTATATGAGAGGCGCGCAGTACAAGCCTCTTTGTAATTCACATTGTACCATATCGTCTGTGAAAAGTAATAAGATTCTTTTGTCCTGATTCTTAGGCAAATCTGTTCTGACAGGATAAAATGCTGTGCTGCCAGCGAAAACTACTAAAATTTATTATTAAAAACGATGAAATTTTATTTATCCTTAAAGCTCGATCAATTTGCAGCGACTTGCCTCACCAGCAGATATCTGCTATATTGTTTTAGACAAAACGAGAAACGCGGGAACATCGGAGAGGTGAATGAAACATGAAACGGCAGAAATCCTTGTTGCTGCGGTTACTGACCATTGTAACGATTACGATTTTAGCACCGTCTATTCTGACATTCTTGGTGTTTTTCCGCACAGTTCCGGAGCGAATGGAAACACAGGCACAGGCAAATGTAGGCTTTTACATCGATCAGACCAATTCCTCCGTGAAAAACTCTATGGAATTGGCTCGAGAGGTGGCCTTCAGCGCGCTGGGAGACCCTATGCTGCAAAAGAACATGCAGAGAACAGAATTTTATCTGAGCAGTATGGGACGTGGCGCCTTGGAACAGATGGTAGGCAGCGTAACAGCCTATCAATCCGCCTGGAGCCGTAATGTGCTGAGCAGTATTTATCTTTTTCGGGACGACGGTCAGTACATCTTTTATTCCGCCAAGGGGGGCTATGCGCAGGAACAACGCCGCATGGAGAACATCTGTAACCAGAGTCTGGAACTGTCCTCGGCCAAAACGCTGTTTCAGATTCCCGGTGCGCCGGAGAATATGGTGTATTTTCTGCTGGATTATAAAAACATTGACACCATGGCGCACTTGGGCAAGCTGGTGATGGAACTGGATGTGAGTTCTATGGTCAATGCGGATGGGTTGATGGAACTGTATCCCGGCACCTGCCTGATTCTCAGCAACACAGACGGCGAACCGCTTTACACTCTGGGAGATGAACCGGAAACTGCGGACAGAGTGATCGCAGATTCGAATATGGAGAGCTTTTCACGATTGGGTACAGGCCACAGCCGAGACCGCTACTACCATGTCAGCAGACAGATCCAAGGCTGCCAGATGCAAATGGATGTGTTTGTTCCGGCAGCAGCAATTTACAACCAGGTATGGAGTACAAATCTGATTTTTTTTGTGTCCTGTATTCTGATCCTGTTACTGACGACAGCCGCTGCCTCGCTGGGGTATTATCTGGTAATGCGGCCTTTGCGGGATATGGAAACGGCGCTGCGGCGCATGGCTGCATCGGATTATACGGCAAGAATGCCCTGCAGTAACTGTCGGGAGCTTGCGGTGTTGGAAGAGGCCTTCAATGCCATGGCCGATCATTTGGACGCTGCTTTTGAGGAAACTTATCAAAAGGGTATTGCGCTGCGCGAAAGTGAATCCAGACTTTTGGCAGCTCAGATCAATCCTCATTTTGTATTCAATGTCCTGGAAACGATCCATATGCGCTGCGTGGAAGCGGGTTTAAAGGACCTTTCCCGTATGGTTACGGATCTGGCTCAGCTTTTGCGGGGCAACATGGGTGCCGGCGGAGGAAGCCAGAAGATCACCTTCGCCCAAGAACTTGACTATGTCCGCTATTACATGGATCTGCAGCAGAGCCGTTTCGGAGCGGCGAATCTGCACTTTTCTGTCGATTATGAGGATGAGGATATTTTACAC
>DXUR01000483.1:0-1365 GCA_019417795.1 Clostridiales bacterium
GGATGATCCTTGATCCACTGATACAGTTCTTCGGCGGTGGTGGGAACTTCAGTTACATTCTGAGAGTTGTAGGCAAGAACCACGGGGGTGCCGCGATAAGGCTGGCAGAACTCGGCGGCGTCAGCAGATTCAGCTCTGACCCGGGAAGAATTGGGGATCTTGGATTTATCCAGCTTCATGAAGCCGTCTGTGCCGACCAGAGAAACAACCTTGGAAAGATCGTCGCCGCCCAGATCCACCAGATCATACTCGGTGTTGGTCTGGTTGGACTTGCAGGCAGAAGCCAGCATATCAGGCATGCCCTGACCACCAGTGCCGGAGAGCAGGAAGTTCAATTCCACCTGATAACCCTGATTGGCTTCGGCGTTGCCATTGAAATCGGCGGACAGCGCCTCATAAACCTGACGGACGTTGTCGGAACCAGTGGCCCAGAGATGAATGGTAGTGCTCTTTGTGTCACTGCCGGAGTTGGCGGACTGCTCGGATTTCTGACCGCAGGCAGCAAGAGACATTGCCATCATGACGGCCAGCGCGGTGGCTAAGATGCGCTTCATTTTCATTTTACTTCTTCCTTTCAATTAAAAAATATGCGTTTTGAGGAATTTGAGGTTCACGGGGTCTCCGGGGTTGAGACGTTCAGACTGATCGCGGTCCACGAAACATTTGACAACGAGGTCTCCGCACTGGACGTTGACCTCCACGTAATGTCCCAGAACCATGATGGTCCGCACGCAGCCCTGGATATCCGCAGGCTCACTGGTGATGGCGACATCCTCGGGACGGACGGCAACGGTCTTTCCGTCCTTTTCGACGAAGTTCATTTCGCCAATAAAGGATGCCACATACTTGGTTGCGGGGTTATCGTAGATCTCCGTAGGAGTGCCTACCTGTTCAAATTTACCCTTGTTCATGACCACGATGCGGTGGGACAGGGCCATGGCCTCTTCCTGATCGTGGGTCACGAATACCACGGTGATGCCCAGTTCGGCCTGAATCTTCTTCAACTCTTCGCGCATCTGCTGGCGGATTTTGGCGTCCAAAGCAGAGAACGGCTCATCCAACAGCAGTACGGAGGGCTTGAGCAGCAGGGAACGGGCAATTGCGATGCGCTGCTGCTGGCCGCCGGAAAGCTGGGTGGGATACTTCTTTTCGAAGCCGGACATGCTTACGAGCTTTAGGTGCTTATCAATATCGGCCCTGATCTGATCCTTGGGGATCTTGCGCAGCTTCAGGCCGAAAGCCAGATTTTCATATACCGTCATGTGGGTCCACAGGTTGTAGCTCTGGAATACCATGGCGGTCGGCCGCTTTTCCGGCGGCAGTTTCACGATAGATTCATTGTCGATCAGAATGTCGCCGTCAGTG
>DXUR01000483.1:1375-2990 GCA_019417795.1 Clostridiales bacterium
GGACTTTCCGCAGCCGGATGGCCCCAGCATGGTGACGATCTCGCCTTCATAAATTTTCAGATTGATATGCTCGACGCCATCACCGTTGTCATAGCGCTTTGTCATATCACGGATTTCCAGTTTTAAACTCCGTTCAGCCATTTTCTATTCCTCTCAATCACTTCATCTTGAAACCGCCGGCAATTGCCTCGGGACCGATATATTTCTTCATCGCAAAGATCATGACTGCGGCGGGGATCATCAGCAAAATTGCAAACACCGCACCGGCCTGACCGGGATAATCCAGAATAATGCCGTACATCTCTACGGGCATCGTCTTGATGCGGGCAAGGCCAACCAGCAGTGTGCCCTGCGCCTCTTCCATGGAACCGAGGAAGGTATAGAGCGTGGCGACCATAATGCCGGGCATCGCCATGGGGAAGGACACCTGGAAGAAGGTGCGGATGGGGCCGGCACCTACGTCCCGAGCGGCTTCCTCCTGTTGCTTGTGAACGGCTTGAAAGGCGCTGCATGGGAGCCAAACCATGAACATCATGGAGTTGATCATATGAATAATGACAACGCCCAGCAGTGTACCCATCAGATTGTATTTATAGAAGAGAATACCAATAGAAGTGTAGATGCCCAGTTTTGGAAACGCATTGGTCAGCAGGAAAGAAAGCATGAAAATCTTTCTGCCGGGGAAGCGGAACCGGGCCAGAGAATAAGCCGCCGGGATGCACAGCACCATAGAGCAGACTGTGGTGATGACTGCAATGGTCAGGGACTGTACGATTGAGGAGACCAGACTCTTTTGAGAGAACACGAAGTTCCACCATTTAAAGCCCCATTCCGTGGGGAAAATATTGGGAACCTCATATACGTTGCCAAAAGCTGTAATGCACATGTACATCAGCGGGCCGTAAAAGAACAGCATAAAGACTGCCAGCAGAATAAATTCCAGAAATTTTTTCTTGCCTACCGCATAGTAAAAGCGCTTTGGATTTAGATATTTGAACACCTTCGACCACCCTTTTCACACAATTTTTGCAAATGTCACGTTCGAGAGGGAAGTCTTTCGACCCGAAAGACGAGCTCATCGTTTTTGGCAAAGGCCAGCAGATACCCGTTATAGGCTGCTAGATCCTGTGAAGTATAGCTTTGAATCAAGCTGTATTTTTCCGCGGGTGGAAAACCATCCGGCAGCGGACGGCGCTCCGCGGCGCACCGTAAAAGCGGATGATCCGCCGCCATGGGCGGCAAGCGGAACCATTCAGCGTCCCGCTCTGGCCAGATATCTGTCCGGTCTGCGTGAATCAGATAATAATACAAAGCAGGAGGATTTTCCATGGCGGCGACGGCCTGCGTCGTAAAACGGCCCAAGGCGTCATGATCGCCGTGGCAGTCGCCGGGGGCTGTAACGTAGACGGTATCCGGATTGACCAGCGCTAACACATCGGAAAGATCCCGCAGAACGCTTGCGGCGGTATAAGTACCGTGACAGCCGCTGCGCATGAAGTGAAAATCCTGTCCGTCAGGCCGCCAGGTTTCTGTTCTCCCCCAACGGGAGGCGGATACCCTGCAGCCGTCATATAACCGGCGGAGAAAGCTTTCTTCGTAAGGCATACCGGTATCG
>DXUR01000483.1:3000-3313 GCA_019417795.1 Clostridiales bacterium
CGGAGATGTGTATAAGAGACAGCGCCTAAAGCGGCCAGTACACTTCGGCTTTCCGCAGCTCTGACTGCGGCATCTGCCTCGGAAGCGTATTCACCGTTTGTAGCGAAGCACACGCTTACATGGGCGCCGGAGTGAGCGGCTTGATAGATAATACCGGCAGTTTGCAGACACTCGTCATCCTGATGGGGGGCCAGCAGGAGAATCCGCCGGGAAGATGTTTGATTCATACGCCGGTTTCCTTTCGCAGTCCGCAAACCATAACTGGCTGCCGCGTGGTGATGTTGTATACACCGGCGTCCAGAAACTGCCGGGC
>DXUR01000484.1 GCA_019417795.1 Clostridiales bacterium
CGCTGGACCATGTGCTGAAAAACGGCGACATCGTGGAGATTTTGACCTCCAAAACCGCCAAGGGCCCCAGCCGGGACTGGATGAAGATTGCCAAGAGCAACGAGGCCCGCTCCAAGATCCGCCAGTGGTTCAAAAAGGAAAAGCGGGACGAGAACATCGCCAACGGCCGCTCCGCCTTCGACGCGGAGCTGCGTCACTGCGGCATCGCCATGAAAGACGTACTGGACCCGGAATTCCTGCCGGTGCTGCTGAAAAAGGTAGCTTATCCCACGCTGGACGATCTCTACGCCGCCATCGGCTATGGCGGCTTCACCGCTCAGAAGGCGGTGAGCCGGATCCAGGGCGAGTTGCAGCGCCGCCAGCAGCAGCGGCAGCAGGAGCAGATGCTGGCAGAGGCTGTGGCGGAGCCCAAGGAGGACCCCAAGCCTGCGGACACTCCCAAGCAGCCCAAGGCCGTCAAGAGCGAGCAGGGCATTATCGTGGAAGGTCTGGACAACTGTTTGGTGAAGTTCTCCAAATGCTGCACCCCCGTCCCCGGAGATGACATCGTGGGCTTCATCACCCGTGGCTACGGCGTGTCCGTCCACCGGGCGGACTGTCCCAACGCCTCGGAGGAAAAGCGGAAGGAGCAGCCCGGCCGCTGGATCCATGTCTCCTGGGGCACCGATACCAATGACAGCTATCCCACCACCATCGAGGCGGTCTGCAAGGACCGGCTGAATCTGCTGTTGGATATTTCGGCGGCGCTGTCCACCACCAAGACTTTTGTGCTGGGTCTGAACAGCCGCAGCACGGAGGACGGCTTCGCCATCATCCGCATCGAGATCCAGATCAAGGATGGCGCGCAGTTGTCCACCCTCATGAACAAGCTCCATCAGATCTCCGGCGTTCTGCAGGTCAACCGGCCTGTGGGCTGATCTTTCGCGGCATTGGAAACGGGTTTTCTCCGCTGCCGCAAAGAACCGCTCTTGATAAAATGCAAAACACACGGATCTGCCCGATTTGCGGGCAAGGCCCATTACGAAGCATGCCCTTTCGGGTATTAAATAAGGAGTTGCTACCATGCGTGCTGTTGTTACACGAGTCAAAAACGCCTCTGTTGTCATCAATGAACAGGTCAACGGTCAGATAGGCACCGGTTTTCTGGTGCTGCTGGGCGTAGGCCCCAACGATACGGAGGTCACCGCCGACAAGCTGGCGGACAAGATCTGCAATCTGCGGGTCTTTGAGGATGAAAACGAAAAGATGAACCTGAATCTGGAGCAGGTGGGCGGCAGCCTGCTGGTGGTGTCCCAGTTCACCCTGTACGCCGATACCTCCTCCCGCCGCCCCGGCTTCTCCGGCGCGGCCAAGCCCGATCTGGCCATCCCCCTCTATGAGCGGTTCATGGCCCACTGCCGGGAGCGGGGCTTCGACGTGCAGCACGGCGAATTCGGCGCCGATATGCAGGTCTATTCCCAGAACGACGGTCCGGTCACCATTCTGTTCGACACGGAAGAGTAAACTGATTTCAACGAGGTGTGTCTTATGAAGATCCAAGCCTTGCAGGTGGGGTCCATCGGTACCAACTGCTACATTCTCTGCGATGAAGCGGCTAAGGTCTGCGCCGTGATCGATCCCGGTGCGGAGCCGGAGCTGATCCTCTCCGCCGCCGAAAAGCTGGACTGCACCGTGGATAAGATCCTGCTGACCCACGGCCACTATGACCACACCGGTGCGGTGGCGGCTTTGATGGAGACGCTGCCGCCGACGGCGGTCTATATCCATCAGGCGGATTTTGACAGCCCGCAGACCCAGCTGTTCCCGCTGAAAAGCGAACTGGCCCGGATCCCCTTCGGCGGCGTGAATTTCTACGGCGAGGGAGACCGCATCACGGTGGGCACGCTGGAGCTTCAGGTGCTTCACACCCCCGGCCACTCCGAGGGCAGCGTCACGCTGCTGTGCGGAGATACCCTGTTCTGCGGGGACACCCTGTTTGCTGGTTCCTGCGGCCGGACAGACTTTCCCGGTGGCAGCATGAAGCAGATGATGGCCTCTCTGGCCCGGCTGGCCGCCCTTCCCGGGGACTACCGGGTCCTGCCGGGACACATGGAGCCCAGCACTCTGGACCGGGAGCGGCGCTTCAACCCCTATATGCAGATGGCACTGCGGGAGCAAGGCTGATATGAAGCTGAAATTTTTAGGTCATGACGAGCGCTATATCGTCGAACAGAGCCTGATGACCCTCTTTCCGCTGGAAAAACCGACCTATGACGCGGTACAGCCGGAAGATGAGGCGTGGTGCCGCCTTGCCGCCGGGGAAACGGCGGCGGACTGTCAGGTCACAGCGGAGCTGCACTATCACGGATACACCGCCGCCGGGACCTTTGCATCCCCCCTCACCGGCACGGACTTTGAAAAAGAAGGCCAGCGGCGCTACGCCGTGGCGGCCTGCTTCTATCTGGCATTTCTGGATCTGTATCCCAAGCTGCCGGAAGCGCTCCGCGCCGCGGAAAAGCTGACGCTGCCCCCCTGGGGGATGCTCACCGGCGTCCGGCCCGACAAGCCCATCACACGGGCGTTGATGGAGGGCAAGACCCCGGAGGAGGCCAAGCAGGAGCTGAAGACGCGCTATTTCGTCCCTGAGGACCGGGCGGCGCTGGCTTTGGAGACTGGTGCCGTGGGCTATCAGGCGTTGAAGCGGTTGGAAAAGCGGGATATCGACCTGTATGTGGGTATTCCCTTCTGTCCCACCCGCTGCGCCTACTGCTCCTTTGTCAGTCAGAGCGTGGAGCGAAGTTTTTCTCTGGTGGAGCCCTATGTAAAGGCTCTGATCGCGGAGATCCGCTCCGGCGGGGATATGGTGCGCAGCAATCGTCTGCGCCCCCGCGCCTTTTACATGGGCGGCGGCACCCCCGGCATCCTGACGCCAGATCAGATGGATGCCATCCTGACGGCTCTGGAAGAATCCTTCGACCTCTCCGCCTGTCCGGAGATCACGGTAGAGATCGGCCGTCCGGATACCATCACCGCCGAAAAACTGGCCGTTCTGAAAAGTCACGGCGTCACACGGGTCTGCGTGAATCCTCAGACCATGGAGGATCACGTCCTCGCCGCCATCGGCCGCCGCCACGCCTCTGCGGATACGGTGCGGGCCATGGAGCTGGTGCAGGCCTACCGGTTCCCCCACGTCAACATGGACCTCATCGCGGGACTGCCGGAGGATACGCCGGAGGGCTTCCGCCGTTCTCTGGACAAATGTCTGGAACTGGGGGCCGATGACATCACCATCCACACGCTGGCGCTGAAAAAGGGCAGCCGCATTCTCATGGA
>DXUR01000485.1 GCA_019417795.1 Clostridiales bacterium
AATAGAACTTTATAAGTAAGCGTAAAATCTAACCACGTATAAAAGGCCGCCATCTCAAGGAGCCGTTCACTATGCGTGGACTCTATGCTCTATACGGAGTATTCTCTCATTTTCACGGGAAATCTTCAATCCGCCGCTGCGTTTGACGGTTACGCCCTTCATTCCGCCGACTCGTTCCGTTGAAAATTCAAATAGCGGGTACCCTGAAAGGTCAGCTCTCCTGAGTCTCCTTCCGCCAGCATGCCGTATTCCGTGCCGGAAACCAGAAACTCTATCCGGTCGCCGCTCTCTACCTGAAAGGTGGCGTAATAGCTGGTAGCGGTATGGGTATGATACATCCCATTTCCCTGGTGATGATGGTGGTGAGAAACAGCGGTACGCCGGGATACCACCTTGGCAGGAACGGACAGCTTCGGTGAATGATTATTTTTGTTCCATTCACCTATACCGCGAACCATTGCTACGATAATAATGCCAAACACCAACACAAATATGACAGGAACCATGATCCGCATGATGCTGAAAGTCATACCAAAGCCCGGGTATCCTCCAAAGCCTATCATAAACGAACTCCTCTCTTTACGGAAGCCTGGGACCTCCTGCAGGAGGCCCCAGGCAGATTTTATGTTCGGTTAAGTCATCACACCTGCTGCTCCGGCGTGTCCGCGGAAGCGGCCGCCGCGTCAGGCTGGGCCTGGGGCGCCACCGTCACCTGCACCGGCTGGGAATTGCCCGCCGCCAGCTTGCCGCCCAGGGCACCTGCCAGCAGGCTCTTGAGGTCCAGCCCCATCCCGGCGCTGATGCCCTCGGTGACCTGAGTGGTACCGTTGACGATGTCGCTGAGGAGCTTGGCGCTGTTGCCCTCGCCGTACATGGTGATCTTATCTACCTTGCTGAGGGGCTCCGCCACGTTCTTGGCGATCTCCGGCAGAGCGTTCATGATCATCTCGATCACAGCGGCCTCGCCGTACTTCTTCATGGCCTCCGCCTTCTTGTCGATACCCTCGGCCTCTGCCAGGGCCTTGGCCCGGATGGCTTCGGCTTCCGCCTGACCCACAGCGGCGATACCGGCAGCTTCCTGCTCCTTGGCGAAACGGGCAGCCTCGGCGGCCTTCTTGGCGGCTTCCGCCGCCTGCTCCTGTTCATAGCGGACGGCTTCCGCGTCTTTTTGCCGCTGGTACAGAGCTGCCTGTGCCTCCTGCTCCTTGCGGTAACGGTCGGCGTCGGCAGCGGCGCGGACCTCCGCGTCCAGGGACTGCTTCTTGACCTCGACTTCCTTACTCTTCAGCTCGGCTTCGCGCTCCGTCTTGGCAATCTGGGCATTGACGGTAGCCGTCTCAATGGAGCGCTGCTGCTCCTGCTGCTGGATGGTGTAGGCGGCGTCGGCCTCGGCTCGCTTAGTATCCTCCTGCACCTTCAGTTCAGACTGCTTGATCGCCAGATCATTCTGCTTCTGGGCGATGTGCATGTCCGCCTCCACCTGGGCATCATTGGACGCCTTGGCAGCCTGGGCCTGGGCGATGGCAATATCCCGCTCTGCCTCAGCCTTGGCGATAGCAGCATCCTTCTGGATCTTGCTCATGTTGTCCTGACCAAGCGAGTTGATAAGGCTGTTTTCATCGGTGACACGCTGGATATTGCAGGAGATGATCTGGATGCCCAGCGCATTCATATCGGTCTGGGCCTTGGACTGCACCTCGTCGCCGAACTTCTTACGGTCATTGCAGATCTCTTTCAGAGTGATGGTGCCGATGATCTCACGCATGTTGCCCTGCAAGGAATCCACGATAGCCCGGTTGAAGTCGTCCTCCGTCATATTCAGGAAGTTCTTCATGGCCAACTGGATGCCCTCCGGGTCCGTCATCACCCGCACCTTGGCCACGGCGTCCACGTCCACGCCGATGAAGTCCTGGGTGGGAATGTAGCCCTCGGACTTGATGTCGATGGAGATCTGGCGGACGATCAGCTTATCCACCCGCTCCAGGAAGGGGATCTTGATGCCGGCTTTACCGATGAGTACCTTTGGATGCTTCCGCAGGCCGGAGATGATGTAGGCCACGTCGGGGGGTGCTTTCACGTAGCCCATCAGGAAAATGAGAATGACCAGGATCACGGGAATCGCAATGGGAATTGCCTTCAGTAAAATGTCCATGTGGTTCTCCTTTTCTTTTTCTTTATGTAGTTTTTAAGGGATGACAATACTTATGCGGAGTATTCCTCGTCCTCGGGCACCGTACCGCCGCACAGCTCCCGGTAGAACGCCGCTTCGGCAGCGTGTCTGTAAGGCCGCAGAGCCAGATTGCCGATGCCCAGCGTCAGAGCACACAGGATGTCCCATCCGATAAAGCTGAATTGCAGGCAGAACAGCCGCCAGCGGTTCCCCGCCATCATAGCCTTGGACTGTGCGATGGCCTCGCCGGCTGTCAGTTCCGGATGCTCCGCCAGAATGTAGCCGGTCATGGCATAGCTGTAAGAAGCCATGATGCCGGGAATGATCAGCAGCAGCGTCCAAAGAAGAATATACACGGCTTGAAGCAGCATAGTCACAGCTATGGTTTTCCAATAGGGGAAGTAGGAAAACAGGGTCTCAAAGGGCGGCTTTTCTCCGGCGGTCAGGTTCAGGTTGAACCGGGCATAGCCCACTTCGATAACACTGCCCAGAATGAAATACAGGACCCCCAGCACGATTGCCGCTAAGATCAGGTAGATCGCGCCGCCAACCAGAACTGCCCGCAGTCCCGGTGTGATCCCGTCCCCCCAAGAGTAGATGGTCTGTCCGGCATATTGAATATTCGCGTTCAGGCTGCCGCCGGTAAAATTGATCTTAAATTCAGGTCCGCCGGAAGTGGCTCCTCCCAGAATCGCCGCCACCAATCCCACCAGAATGGCCAACGGCCATTTCCCCTGAAGCGCCGCCCTGGCTTCCTGCCTGAAATCTGCCGCGTATTTCATTGGCTCTCCCTTTCCGCCCCATGGGCTCCCCCACTATATTTCTTTCCTGCAAGGGCTCTCACTTTTATAGACGGTTCCAACCCTAATTTTATTGCATATTTTCCGTCTTTTCTCAATAATTCCATCAAGTGGATGGTCAACAGCCGCTCTCTGGCCCCATGGCCCTCAGCTCCTTTTCCGGTTTTTGGAACGCCGTCCCTTTGCCTGAGAATAGCGTACAGCAAAAGGACGGCGGAATACATCATGGAATTGGAAAGATACAGCAGTTTATTTTCACTTTCGGAGTAAAATACCCCTTTCAGGTTTTCTTCCGGCTCCGATACGCTTCATACCGCGCCTCATCAATCACACCGGCAGCC
>DXUR01000486.1 GCA_019417795.1 Clostridiales bacterium
GCGTTGGCCGTCATGGCCACAATGGGGATCCCGGCTTTTTCCTTATCCGGCAGGCCGCGGATCGCCAGCGTCGCCTGATAGCCGTCCATATTGGGCATCTGAATGTCCATCAGGATCAGGCCGTAGGTCCCGGCCGCCTCATGCTGATACCGGTCCACGCAGTCGGCGCCGTCTACGGCCCGATCCACCGTAAAGCCCATATCCTGCAAAAATGCGGTGGCGATCTCCGCGTTCAGGTCATTGTCCTCCGCCAGCAGCAGCCGCTTCCCGGTAAAGCAGTGGTCAGGCTGCTCCTCCGTCCCGGCGGGCGTCTTCTCACAGTGCGCCTGATCCGCCAGCTTATGGGTCAGCGTCACGGTGAATTTCGACCCCTTCCCCTGCTCGCTTTCCACGGTGATCGTGCCGCCCATCAGCTCCACAAGGCTCCGGACGATGGGCATACCCAGTCCGGTTCCCAGCACTTTGCCCGCAGTGGTGTTCCGCTCTCTGGAGAAGGGCTCAAACAGGTGAGGCAGAAACGCCCGGCTGATGCCGATGCCGGTATCTGCTACCTCGGTACGCAGCGTCACATGTCCCGGCTGAGCGCAGGGCAGCTCCTCGGTGGTGACCGTGACGGTCCCGCCGGGCGGGGTGTACTTGACGGCGTTGCTGATCAGGTTTGTAAAGAGCTCCTGCAGCTTTGTAACGTCGCATAGAATATCCAGATTCGTCGCCTTCTGCACTCTGGTCAGTGTCAGATTCTTTTTCCGGGCCTCCCCCTGGAAAACGGCCACGATCTTGCCGACGACATCTCCCACGCGGTTGTAGTCTTCATTCAGTTCCAGCCGCCCGCTCTCGATCTTCGTCATGTCCAGCACGTTGTTGATGATGGACAGCAGCAGGCTGCCGGACTCCTCGATCATCTCCTGATAGTGGAGCAGCTTGGGGTCCGTCAGTTCCTTCCGCATCAGGTGTGCGTAGCCCAGAATGGCGTTCATGGGCGTGCGGATGTCATGGGACATATTCAGCAGGAAGGCGGTCTTGGCCTCGTTGGCCTTTTCCGTCGCCTGATAGGCGATCTTCAGCTTCTGGCGTTCCAGCTCCTGCCGCTTTTCCTTGGTGACGTTTCTGGTCACATAGAGGATGTTGGTGACCTGTCCGGCTTCATCCCGCCGCTTTTCGATAAACCGGGCCATGTACCAGTTGCCGTTGGTGGCTAAATAGTCCATCCCCACCGTATCGGTATCCGCCAGCCGGTCCGGCACCGTGGACAGGTCGAAGAACTGCCGGACCGCCATCCGGTACTCCGGGTCCACAAAGGTGCTGCACAGCTCGTTCAGCTTCTGCTGGGCCATGCCCCGGTGTCCCGTCAGGCGATGTACGGAGTTGTCGCTGGAGATCTCCTCATAGAAGTCCTTTTTCAGATCGATCCGGAAAATGGAGAAATACAGCCGGCTCACAGAGGAGATGATCTCGTGGTCCAGCTCCGCCTCCTGCCGGGCGGCCTGCGCCTCCCGCAGAGCCCGCTGGAAGCGCTCCCGCGTCTCATGCTTTTCATCGGTGTTGACGAAGATCCCGTCAAAAAACTCCGGGGACCCGTCCGCCCGGCGGGACAGGCCGCCGGTGGTGTGGAACCAGTGGTAGGTGCCGTCCTTGTGGCGCAGGCGGTATTCCACGTCAAAGGGCTGCTCCCCCGTGGTATCCTCCACCA
This sequence comes from Clostridiales bacterium, assembly GCA_019417795.1. Next base: position 1,691 of record DXUR01000486.1, read on the forward strand.
CCGCTTCGTAAGCGCTCAGTACCCGCGCCTCATCCTCCGGGTGGAGCTGTCCGGTCCACGCTTCAAAGGCATTGGGAAACTCCTTTTCCGAGCGGAAGCCCAGCATCTGCCGCAGCGTGTCGGACCATTCCACGGAGACCCGCTCCCACCGGTCATTGAACGTCAGATGCCAGGCGCCGGAGGACATGGACTTGTGGATATTCCGGAAGGAGACGATCTGCTCCTCCAGCTTTTTCCGATAGGTGTCCTCCTTCCAGGAGTTCCGCAGAAGCAGGGCGCACTCGCCTGCCTCGTCGATGGGCAGGCAGTCGATATACAGATGAAATTTCCGCGCCTCGTCCTGTACCTCCAGCCTTGCGGGGCTTTTTTCAAAGGCCGCCGTATAAAACGGTCCCATCCACTCGCTTGCGCCATCCGGGCGCAGCGTCAGGAAGCTGTTGCTCACCAGCTCCGCCCGGGTCCGCCCCGTCAGCGTTTCCAACGCCTGATTGCAGCAGAGAAAGCTCCAGTCTGCCGGACGGCCGGTCTCATCCAGCTCCACGCGGATAATGCCAAAAGGCAGGGAGCTGTCTTTGAACATGGTGATTAGGGCTTCTTTTCCGCAATTCTGCACCGCAGTCTCCACCTTCCTGTTTCGATTGAATATTCATGCTTATTTATCGCGGATTTTTATATTTTCTTCCATTTTCGGGGGGGGGGTGACATGTTCCCCTTCTGTATAATATTTCTCTTTATTTTCATACATCAGGTAGTCCGCCTGACGGATGGCCTCCGCAAGGGGATGCACGCCGCTGACGCCGCCGATGCTGACGGACAGGTGCAGCTCCGGATACTCCGGAATGACGATCCGGCGGACCGCCTCCCGGATCTCGTTCTGCTTCCGCACAAAAATATGCTCGTCCATTTTGGGAAACAGCAGTAAAAATTCGTCGCCGCCGTAGCGGATCAGCGTATCCGTACTGCGGATGCAGGAGTGGATCGCGGCGGCAATGTCCCGCAGGACGGTGTCTCCGGTTTGGTGGCCGTAGGCGTCATTTACCTGCTTGAAGCTGTCCACGTCGATGATCGCCACATGCTCCATGCCCTCCAGATGGGAGTGATAGGACTCAAAATACCGCCGGGCATAGGTGTTCGTGAGCGGGTCCATGAACAGCTCCATGTTCTCGGCCCGGCTGTGATCCAGCAGGAGCCGGGTGCCGTTGGCGTCGATCCAGCGGCCCTCACTCAGCTTGGACAGCATTTCCAGCACACAGGGCATCCCATTCAGGCACAGGTATTTGGAAATGACGAAGTACATATCCGTATTGGTAAATTCCAGCTTGTTCAGGGTCGTTTTCTGGGCAAATGCCCGGGAGGAAATGCAGTTGGCGCAGCTGCGGTCGTTGTCCCAGAAGGCCGCACAGTGGCTGCCGTTGGGATGGAGAACGCCCTGCTCGTCCAATTCCAACACGGAATTGGTAGTGGGGTCTACAAGGCGGACAACATCGAATACCATTCTCAGACGGCGCATCTCCGCCGCGAGGGCCTGCGTGCCGTCCTCCGTATTCACGTCCGCGGCCGACAGCAGCAGCGGCTTTTTGACGGAGAGCTGCGGGTCCACCAGTTGACCCACGG
>DXUR01000487.1 GCA_019417795.1 Clostridiales bacterium
GGGAGACCGCTTTGGGCGGTCTGGCTGCCACGCCTACCGGCAAGGCCGTCAAGGAGCGTATGGAGCAGCAGGACTGACCTGAATTGAATCAAAAAAGCGTTGGGAACAATATGTTCCCAACGCTTTTTTTGATAGTTGCGATTTTATTTGTCGAGTATGTGGACGTTGAGGTGATCGTAGGTCATTTCAACATTGTGCTTGGCGAAGGTGTCCCGCAGCTTCTCATTGATGGAGTGGTAGGCGGGCCAGTAGTTCTCCACGGTGCACCAGCAATAAATGGTGTATTCAATGGAACTTGCTCCATAGTTGGTGAGATACACCGCCGGAGCCGGGTCTGGCAGAATGTTGGCGGTGGCTTCCACGGCCTCCATACAAGCGGTCATGACGGTTTCCGTAGGCGCGTCATAGGAGGCAGTGACGGTCCGGACGATCCGGCGTCGGCCCAGAACGGTATAATTGATGATCTTGGAGGAGGAGAGGTCCTTGTTGGGCATCAGGATCATCTGACCGTTGGCGGTCTCCAGCTTCGTGTGGTTCAGACCGATTTCGCGGACAGTACCGGAGGTGCCGCCGGCTTCGATGAAGTCCCCCAGAGCGAAGGGGTGGGAGGAGAGGATCACCAGCCCCCCAGCCACGTTGCCTAAAATGTCCTCCGCTGCAAGAGTGATGCCCAGGGTCAGGACGGACAACAGCGCCGTCAGGGAGGAGGTGTTGATGCCCAGCGCTTCCGCTGTGATGATGACCGTCAGCACATAGAGGAGAACTTTTATACTGGTATGAATGACCTTTTGCAGCCGCTCGTTGACCTTCTGCATCCGGCTCAGCAGCCGGGTGACCACCTTCATAATGAGCCGCACGGCGATGAGGCAGACCAGCAGTGTCACCAGAGCGGAGAGGATCTTGCTGAGACTGTATCCCCCTACGGCGGTGTTCAGAATTTGCTTAATATTCATGCAATCGTATCTCCGTTACCGTCCGGCCTTCCGGTCGGCCTCAATGAGCCGCTTCAGACCCTCCACGGCCACCTTTACGGAGGCAGAGGTGTCCTCGCTCATTTTCTGGTCCAGACCTGCGGCCTCCCGCTCCTGATTCCAGATCACGTGGAAGCAGCTTCCACAGCGGCAGCCCAGCGCGGCGGCCTCCACGAACAGAGCGGCGGATTCCATCTCGCTGGCCTTGACGCCCAGCCGCTTCCAGCTCTCCCACTTGGCCTTCAGTTCATAGCTGACGGGGGAGGCGTCGGGGCTGTGCTGGCCGTAAAAGCTGTCCTTGCACTGGACCACGCCGATGTGGAGGGGATAACCCATCGCATTGGTAGCGTCTACCAATGCGTTGGTGATCTCCCAGTCCGCCACGGCGGGGAATTCGATGGGGGCGTATTCCAGACTGGTGTGCTCGAAGCGGATGGCGCCGGTGGCCACCACAATGTCGCCGGACTGCACGTTCAGGTCGATGCCGCCGCAGGTGCCGGTGCGGATGAAGGTGTCCGCGCCGCACTTGTGCAGTTCCTCCATGGCGATAGCGGCGGAGGGGCCGCCGATGCCGGTGGAGCAGGCGGTGACCTTTTCACCCAGCAGCGTGCCGGTCCAGACGTTGAACTCCCGGTTGTAGGCCACCTGATGGGCGTCATCAAACAGGGCGGCGATGGCGGGCACCCGGCCCGGATCTCCGGGGAGGATGCAATACCGGCCTACGTCGCCGGGGACGCAGTGAATATGAAATTGCTTTTCCAGTTTCTGCATGACATTCACGTTCCTTTCACGCGGCCGATCCGACCGGCTGATAACCTTTCGTATAACAGATAGTATAACAGATAAAAGTTTGATTTGTAAAGCCTCGGCAAAAGGACGGGAGAAAAAGGCGGTTTTCGCCACCAAATTGTCTGAAATTTATCAATTATGCCGAATTGATTCCTTGCGCAATTCTTAACTTGAGTTTAGTGACTAAAAAATATATAATAATGGTTGTTTTACAAGTGCAAAATGACGAAGATAGGAAGAAGCGAAGGAAAGGTGTGAAACCGACGATGTTGGATCAGAGTTATTACGAAACTGCCAACGAAATTATCAGCCGGTACCCTCTGGAGGAAAAATCCCTGATCCCCATTATTCAGGACATCCAGGCGACCTACCGGTATCTCCCGCCGGATCTTTTGGACTATGTGGCCAAAAAGATCGGCATTACAGAGACCAAGGCTTACAGCGTGGCCAGCTTCTATGAGAACTTCTCCTTTGAACAGAAGGGAAAGTATGTGCTCAAGATCTGCGACGGAACGGCCTGCCATGTCCGCAAATCCACGCCGGTGCTGCAGTACCTGCGTCAGGAACTGGGACTCAGTGAGACCAAGCAGACCACCGATGACCTGATGTTCACGGTGGAAGTGGTGTCCTGCCTGGGTGCCTGCGGTCTGGCCCCGGCCATGATGGTCAACGAGCAGGTTCATCCCAAAATGACGCCGGAAAAGGCGGCGGAGCTGCTCAAGGAGCTTCGGGCCAAGGAAGAGGAGGGGCGGAACGATGATCAGAATTGAAAACCGGTTCCAGCTCAAGCAGGTCCGGGCGGAATGTCAGGCTGAGACCAAGCAGGAAAAGTGCCGGGTGCTGATCTGCGGCGGCACGGGCTGTCTGGCCGGCGGCTCCGCCAAGCTCTATGAGCACATGAAGGAGTTGGCTGCGGAGCATGAAAACGTTCAGGTGGAGATCGGCCCGGAGATCGCCCATATCGGCGTCCACAAGAGCGGCTGCCACGGCTTCTGCGAAATGGGCCCCCTGATGCGGATCGAGCCTTACGGCTATCTCTACTTAAAGGTGCAGGAGAGCGACTGCGGCGAGATCTTTGAAAAAACGGTCCTCCGGGGTCAGCCGGTGGAGCGGCTGATGTTCCGTCAGGATAACAAGGTCTATCCCTCTGAGGAGGAGATCCCCTTCTACGCCAAGCAGACCCGCCTGGTGCTGAAAAACTGCGGCCATATCGACGCGGAGCGCATTGAGGCGGCCATTGCCGCCGGCGCTTACGAGGGCCTTGAAAAAGCCCTCTTTGAAATGACGCCCAAGGCTGTCATTCAGGCCATTGCCGACTCCAAGCTCCGGGGCCGCGGCGGCGCGGGCTTCCCCGCCGGCAAAAAATGGAGCCAGGTGGCCGCTCAGAAGGAGACCGTCCGCTATGTGGTCTGCAACGGCGATGAGGGCGACCCCGGCGCGTTTATGGACCGCAGCATCATGGAGGGCGATCCCCATCGGATGATCGAGGGCATGCTGATCGCAGCCTATGCCGTAGGCGCGCAGGAGGGCTATATCTATG
>DXUR01000488.1 GCA_019417795.1 Clostridiales bacterium
CGCCCCGCAATGATGAGCACCGTGTTCGAGATCACATACGTCATCCAAAGCACCGCCGCCGGCAGGCCGAACACATACGTGCTGCGCAGCGCCTTTTTGCCGCCCGCGCCGGAGAGCAGCTTGCCTTCGGAAAGCAGGAACAGCAGCATCATCGCGCCGCCACCCACGGTAAAGATATTCTCCTCCGTCGTCGCCACAGCGGAATACGTCATGAACGTCACGATCATATACGAAATGCCCCAAACGGAACCGATGCCCCAAAGCCCGCCCGTGCCGCTCGGGAAGCCCTCGCCCGTCAGCCACATAATGGCAAAAATGAGAGAAACGATCGCGAAAAGCAACGTTAAGACCGCAAACGGCAAATGCGTCGTCACGTGCGAAGCCTGCACAAAGTAGGTCGGCTGATTGTTGCGGTATAAGTAAAAGTCCCGCAGAAGCGCTGCCGCACACAAAAACAAAAATACACACATCAAAAGCGCAGAAGCACCCGCCGCCGCATTTCTTTTCGTCTCTATGCGCGCGCAAAGCTTTTTGTCCACACGGCACAAAAGCATGCAGAGAAGCGATACGCCGATCGCCGCACCGCAGTAAATATACGTCAACAGTCCGCTGTCCGTCACAAAGCCCGTGTCATAATCAAAAAAGCAGAGCATCTGCACGCAGCGCAGCGCAGCCGCCGCAAAGATGCCGATTCCTACCAAAACAAACGCCAATTTCACTTTCTTATTCATATATCATACACCGCCCACACCCTCGGGGCTTTCCTTTCATCGATTCATTCGCCGTCCGAATTTGCGGCACATCGGTTCACTGTGTTTTATTTTAGCACATTCCGCCTAAGATGAAAACACCCCGCAAAAAAGATTTTTAATTTCCTGTTGACAACAAACTTTCAAGTGATTATAATATATGCCAGAGTAAACAATTAAGCGCATGATTGTTTACACAGGAGCAGATTCGATTCTGCTGTACGACGGGGCCTTCTCCCCTCAAAACAGATGAAAGACTAACTATTAAAAGTCAAGACCCAAAATGAAAAATTCCGTCTACCGACCGCTGCCCCTGACAAACAGCATTCAAATGCTGGAATCAGAGCAGCGAGGGCGACGGAGAGAACAGCAAAGCAAGCCCAGCCAGCCCTCGTACGAACAGGATAGCATTTGAATGCTTCGGTTCGTCAAGGGTTCGCTGCGCCAGCTAAGTGGTTCTTGGATTTGGCTCAGGTTCTGGAGAAAATCAGGCAGCTGTAAGATATGTTTTTCCAGACTTCTGCAAAGCGTAGATCAGCCGCACGAGTTTCTTTGTGGCATGGGATAATGCAACATTGTAGTGCTTTCCTTCAGCACGTTTCTTGGCAAGGTATTCAGCAAAGACGGGATTCCAGTGGCAGACGTACTTGGTTGCGTTGTAGAGGGCGTATCGCAAATAGCGAGAGCCGCGTTTTTCCATGTGAGCATAGCAGTTTGTGAGTTTTCCGGACTGGTATGTAGATGGAGAGCAGCCAGCGTAAGCAAGAATTTTGTCAGGAGAACTGAAATTGGAGAAATCCCCGATTTCTGCGAGAATCACGGCAGCGGAGTTTACTCCCATGCCCGGAATCGAAAGAATCGGTGGATTCAGTTCATCCATAATCTGCTGAATGGAATCTTCGATTTCGTTAATCTCGGAGGTGAGTTCCTGAATGAGTTTAATGGTATGCGTCAATTCCAGAGACTTGGCAGGCATGACAGAGCCAACAGAGACTCTGGCTGCCCCTCGAATCTGGATGGCCTTTTCTTTTCCGTAGCGTCCCTTGGATGCTGTTGCAAGAAGATTTGTCAGCTTGGCGAGATGAATTTCTGAAATCTGTTTTGCACCGGGATATTCACTGAGGAGCGCATAAACCGAAGCAATATGGAGAGAGGGAACGAGCTTCTCCAGTTCCGGAAACAGAATCGTGACCAGTCTGGACACTGACTGCTTCAGCTTAGATCTTTCACGAACCTTATCGAATCGGTATCTTGTTAGTGACTTTAGCTCTTCGTTGTGGTATGCTGTATCCGTGTAGGACTTGAGGTCTACATCGGACAATAGCATAGTTGCAATCGTTCTTGCATCCACACGATCGGTTTTAGTTTTGCGAAGGCTGAGACTTTTTCGGTACAGGTTGGTGTGCAAAGGATTCATGACATAGACGGCCAGGTCATTGTCAAGAAGAAATCCAAGAATGTTGTAGCTGTAATGTCCGGTAGCCTCAAGTCCTACTTTTATTTTGTCTGACTTTTTGGTGCAGTTTTGAATCGTCTGAAGCAGCTGCTTAAATCCATCCATGTTGTTGGGGATGGTAAAGCAGTCAGCACGAACCATTCCGTCTGAATCAAGAATACAGCAGTCATGCTTATCCTTGGCAACATCAATTCCAACACAAACCATTTTGATACCTCCGGCATATTTATTTCGATGCTGTTCAGGACCACAGACTTCTTTGCTCTTGTAACCTCGTTCTAAATAAACCGTCTGGCGGTATCTAACTGATTAACATTTCGACAAAGAAGCTGTGGTTGGAGCCTTTCATAAACCGTCTTTGCGGTAGGTGGTGCTTACCAATCCACAGCATCCTGAATTTATTGTAGCATTCCGCTGGAGAGCGGTCTATAAATACTACTATTTTATTATACGAGGATGGTAACAATGCACGATCACGAAAACGAGCCCATCGGCCATGCATTGCATGTGCTGGATACCACCATGCGCCGATATATTGATACGTATTCCCATAAAAAGGAACACGAAAACCTCACCGGCACAAACACATGGGTCATCCAGTTCATCGCCGATCACAGAGACGGGCCCGTGTATTTGCGCGATATTGAGCGCCGCTTCGGCATTACGCGTTCCACCGCTTCCAAAGTGGTGGATATACTTGTGCGAAACGGTTTTGTGGAGCGCCACACCGGCGAAACGGACGCCCGCCTGCGTCGTCTGACCCTGACGGAAAAGTCAGAAAACCTTTTGGCCGATATCCGCGCCGACCACGAAGCAATGGAAGCCGTTTTAACGAAAGGCTTCACGCAAAACGAAAAAGAGACCATGCTCTCTTATTTGCGGCGCGCAAAAATAAATGTAGATGCTGCCTTTGCCGAAAAGCAGCAAAAGAAAGAAAGGAGCGGTGCAGATGGTTAAAAAACTGATGGAAAGCATCCGCGAACAGAAAAAGAATTCCATATTGGCCATGGTCACCATCAGCGGTGAGGTCGTCTTCGAGGTCATCATCCCGCTTTTGATGGCGAATCTCATCGATTACGGCATTGACATG
>DXUR01000489.1 GCA_019417795.1 Clostridiales bacterium
GTACACACCTCCATTAGAATGTGCCTTCATTGTATCATACAATTTCTAAAAAGCAAGGGCGTTTTGTTAAATTCTTACCAAGGAAAAAGAAAACTGTGAAAATGTCACAAAAACCGGAAAAACATTGGAAAAAGCAGGGCCTTTCGGCGGTTAGAGATATTGAACTGCATATGCGAACTATGGGGGAAATGAGCGTTCACAAACTGTTTACACAAATGGTCAAAGAAAGTCAAAAATAGCTATTGACATTGGAAAAGATCGTGCTATACTACAATCAAACAAAGGTTAAAGATAGTCAAAGTCAAAAGACGGAGACGAGAAAGGAGATGTCCCCATGGGGATTTCAGATTTGATCGCCAGCTTTTTGCAGGATAGCTTGGATACGGCGGAGGACGGTGTGCTGGAGGTCCAGCGCAGCGAGCTGGCCCAGCGGTTCAACTGTGTACCCAGCCAGATCAACTATGTGATGTCCACCCGGTTTTCACCGGAGCGGGGCTACATCGTAGAGAGCCGGCGCGGCGGCAACGGATATATCCGCATCACCCGGGTGCAGGTGGACCGGCAGACGCTGATGATGCACGTCATCAACAGTCTGGGCAGCAGCGTGGATCTGGCTTCGGCCAGAGCCATCCTCAGCAATCTGGTGCAGTCCGGTGCGTTGGAGCGGGACATGGGTCAGACGATCCTCACCGCCGTGGGCGATAAGGCCCTGAGCCGGGTGCCCCGGGAGAGCCGGGACGCCGTCCGGGCGGATATCCTGCGACAGGTGCTGATCTTACAGGTTTAAACGCCTGAAGAAGGGCACGCAACACAGTTAAGAAAAAATTTATATACAGTTTATGGAGGAATGCATTATGAAATGTGAGAATTGCGGAAAGAATGAAGTCAGCTTTGTATATCGCAGCAGCATCAACGGAAGAACAGAAGAACACCATCTCTGCCAGGCCTGCGCGGAAAAACTGGGGTATACCCAGAAGCTCTTTAACCGGCGGCCGTCCATGCGGGACAGCTTCTTTGGCAATGATGATTTCTTCGGAGATTTCTTCAGCCCCATGCCCTCTCTGCTGGGTCGGATGAACCGGATGCTGGAAAGCCCCTTCGATGATTTCTTCGACGCCATGCCCGCCATCGGCGCAGCGCCGGTGCAGGAGGTCAAGGAGGAAAAGAAGGATGACCTCATGAGCCATGAGGAACAGAGCCGGTTCTCCTATCTGCGTCAGCTGAATGCGTTGAAGCTGGAGCAGAAGAAGGCTATCCACGAGGAGAACTTCGAGCGGGCCGCCCAGCTGCGGGACGAGATCCACAAGCTGGAGGAGGCCCACAAGGAGGCCAAGGAGTCCCACAAGGACGGCAAGGAAAGCGCTTAACAGGCGCGTTCAAACAAAACGCACACCCCAGAATAAAAGAGGTATTGAATTATGAATGAAAATAAATTTACTCCCACTGCGGAGGAAGCCCTGCGGCTGGCACAAGAGGCCGCAGGCGAATTGGGTCACGGCTATGTGGGAACGGAACACCTGCTGCTGGGCCTGATGCGTGAGGACGAGGGCATGGCCCACACCGTCCTGACGGAGGCGGGCCTGACCGACGACCTGCTGACGGAAATGGTTCGGAAAAGCGTCGGCGCCGGTCTTCCCGGCGGCAATCCCGCTCAGGGTCTGACCCCTCGCGCCAAGCACGTTGTGGAGATCGCCATGGAGGATTCCATCCGGGGCGGCTATGCCTACATCGGCACCGAGCATCTGCTGGCCGGTATTCTGCGGGAGGGCAACAACATGGCAGTCCGTATTCTGCGGTCCGCCGGCGTGGACGCCCGTCAGCTCTATACCGCACTGATGAAGAAGCTCACCGCCGCGCCCAGAGCGGCCCAGAGCGGCGACAGCCGTACTCCGGCAGCCGGTTCCGCCAAGGAGGACGGCAAGGGCAGCAAGACACTGGCAGAGTTCACCCGTGATCTGACGGCGGATGCCCGGACCGGCAAGCTGGACCCTGTCATCGGCCGTGATGACGAGATCCAGCGGGTCATCCAGATCCTGTCCCGCCGCACCAAGAACAACCCCTGCCTGATCGGTGAGCCCGGCGTGGGCAAGACTGCCATCGCCGAGGGTCTGGCCCGGAAGATCGCCATGGGCGATGTGCCGGAAAACCTGCTGGATAAGAAGCTCCTGTCTCTGGACCTTTCCGGCATGGTGGCCGGCACCAAGTACCGGGGCGAATTTGAGGAGCGTATCAAGAAGGTGATGCAGGAGGTTCAGAAGAACGGCAACATCATCCTCTTCATCGATGAGCTGCACACCATCGTGGGCGCAGGCTCCGCCGAGGGCGCTGTGGACGCCGCCAACATCATCAAGCCCGCGCTGGGCCGCGGTGAGATCCAGATCATCGGCGCCACCACCCTGAACGAATATCGCAAGTATATCGAAAAGGACGCCGCTCTGGAGCGCCGGTTCCAGCCGGTGACGGTGGGTGAGCCCAGTCAGGAGGCCACATTGGAGATCCTGAAGGGCCTGCGGGAGAAGTATGAGCAGCACCACAAGCTGCACATCACCGACGAGGCATTGAAGGCCGCCGTGGAGCTGTCCACCCGGTATATCAATGACCGGTTCCTGCCCGACAAGGCCATCGACCTGATGGACGAGGCCGCCAGCCGGGTGCGGATGGAGCAGGAGGAACCCTCCAAGGAACTCAAGAGCCTGGAGGAGAAGATCAACGCCCTGTCCAAGGACAAGGACGCCGCCATCAACGCCCAGGACTTTGAGAAGGCCGCCCAGCTGCGGGACATCGAGAAGGACTACAAGGAGCAGGTGGAGATCGAGCGTGACAAGCGCCGCAAGAATAATCAGGAGCACCGGGACGTCAACGCGGAGGACATCGCCGCTGTGGTGTCTGGTTGGACCGGTATCCCAGTGACCCGTCTGACAGAGGACGAGGGCCAGCGCTTGCTGCACATGGAGGATATCCTTCATAAGCGTGTGGTGGGTCAGGACGAGGCTGTGAAGGCCGTGGCCCGGGCCATCCGCCGTGGCCGTGTGGGTCTGAAGGACCCGAAGCGTCCCATCGGCAGCTTCCTGTTCCTGGGTCCCACCGGCGTGGGCAAGACGGAACTGTGCAAGTCTCTGGCAGAGGCCATGTTCGGTGACGAGAACGCCATGATCCGGATCGATATGTCCGAATACATGGAGCGGCATACAGTATCCCGCCTCATCGGTTCCCCTCCCGGCTATGTGGGCCATGATGAGGGCGGTCAGTTGACGGAGAAGGTGCGCCGTAAGCCCTACTCCGTGGTGCTGTTCGA
>DXUR01000049.1 GCA_019417795.1 Clostridiales bacterium
GTGTCCATTACAGGATACTCAGATCCTATAAGGACACTCTGCATGGTCGGAGTGACAGGATTCGAACCTGCGGCATCCTGCTACCAAACTTATCGGGAAAACTTTTTATGCTCGTTTATAGCGGTTTTTAGTGCTTTTTAATTTGTTTTACTTACTCTTTGACGCTCTTATCTCCACTGTGTCCGCATGTTCCAGCGCCGTCTGTGGTAATCTATGTGGTCAAAAACGCTTCCCGCCCGGTTTCCGGTGAAGATTCACCGGTGCCGGATGGGAAGCGTTTCTCGTTGCTGTTGGCTACATTGTAACTCTGAGGCGAGTGTTATGCAAGTGGTTTCTGCGGGGGTGGCGGCCCAGAAGCTGCGGCGCTATAGACAAAGAATACACTCAACAGCCATTGCATTCCCCTGATTCGGGTGGCATTTTAAGGGAAAGCGCACCGAAGTAAGAGAAAGCATCTGCGTCCTGCGAGGAAAACGCTGTTGATTTTCCTCATAATTTTACCAATGATATTTTACGAATGTTTTTCAAAGGTGTTAGCTTACATCATAATTAAGGTTCGTTGAAAATATTGGACGAACAGGCCAAGAAATACGACTTCATTTTTGGCAAGGAGAAAGTGGGCCAATGACTTATATATAAGAAATAAAAGTTATTTTCTCGCCATGACAATTTTCTGTTGACAAGGGAAGATGACCTGGTGTATAATGAGAATAGTTCATCAGAGAGAAATTTTTTTAGAAAGCTATTGTTATTTATTGACCGTGACAGAAGGGGTGGAAGAATGAAATTGCAGGACCTTGCGAGTGTTCGTAGCGGCCTGGTCTTGTCGAGAAAGCAGGCCAAAGAGCCAAGTGAGTATCGATATCCCTTGATTAATCTGCGGTGTATCCAGCAGGAAGGGACAATTCAATTGAAAGAGGCCGATATCTATGAAGCAAAAGAACCGCTGAAAGAAGAATACCTCTCACAAAGCGGAGATATCATTGTCCGCCTTACATCTCCCTATACAGCCGTTCTGATTGATGAAACTACATCTGGAATGGTGGTTTCCTCAAACTTTGTAGTGATTCGAGTTGAAGATAAGAGCCTGTTGCCAGAGTATCTTTTTTGGTTGCTGAATACAGAAAAGATAAAACGAAAAATTTATGAGAATGCAACCAGTAATATGCTCGGCGCAGTTAACGCAAGATTTTTAGCTGACTTTGAATTGGTCCTTCTTTCCGTGGAGGATCAGCGTAAAATCTCCCAGTTCAATCTGCTGGCCAAAAGGGAACGCCAATTACTTAGGATGTTGGCGGAGGAAAAAGAAAAGTACTATGCTGGCGTACTGAATCAGGCGTACAAAAGAGCAAAGAAAGGGAAATGAAGATGACAAACAGAAAAGATATTGAACAGGTCCTGTGGAACGCCTGTGATAGTTTTCGCGGCAAGATCGACAGTTCCCGCTATAAAGACTACATCCTCTCCATGCTGTTCGTGAAGTACCTCAGCGATGTTTCTAAAGAGAGGCGCGAGGAGTACATCAAACAGTATGACGGGGATATGCGCCGAGTGGAACGGGCTATGAGCCGGGAACGCTTTGCAATGGACGAGCAGTCCACTTTCGACTATCTCTATGCTAACCGGAACGACGCTGAAATCGGCCAGAAAATCAATGTGGCACTGAACCACATCGAAGAACACAACAGCGGAAAGCTGCGCAATGTATTCCGGGCTATCGATTTCAACTCCCAAGTTGATTTTGGTGAACCAAAAGAGAAGAACGCTACCCTGCGCAACTTGCTGGAGGATTTCAACGGTCTGGATCTGCGTCCCAGTCAGCTGGGTTCTGCCGATATCATCGGAGATGCCTACGAGTACATGATTGCTATGTTCGCCTCTGATGCTGGAAAAAAGGGTGGAGAGTTCTTTACCCCAAGCCAGGTCTCTGAACTGGTGGCCTCTCTGGTGCAGCCCAAGGAGAACGACCGAATCTACGACCCTACATGTGGCAGCGGCGGTTTGTTGCTGAAAGCCTATAAAAAAGTACCCAGTGGCAAGGTGGCTATCTATGGACAGGAGCTCAACGCTCAGACCTGGGCTCTCTGCACTATGAATATGTTCCTGCACGGTGTGGATGACGCTAGGATCTGGCAGGGCGATACCCTTTCCAATCCACAGAATGTTGAGGATGATAATTTAATGAAGTTCCAGGTTGTGGTGGCAAATCCTCCCTTCAGTCTGGACAAGTGGGACAGTGGATTCCTCTCAGAGGCCGAGGCAGGCAGCAAAGGCAAGAAGAAAATGTCCGCCGGACTGGATCAGTACCATCGTTTCGATTGGGGTGTGCCTCCTACTTCCAAAGGCGATTATGCCTTTGTGCTGCACATGCTCTCCAGCCTGGATGCGGAAAACGGCCGTATGGCAGTGGTACTGCCCCATGGTGTTCTGTTCCGGGGAGCCAGCGAGGGGAAAATTCGGCGTCAGCTGGTGGAAATGAATCTGCTGGATGCGGTCATCGGCCTTCCTGCCAACCTATTTTATGGAACCGGAATCCCTGCCTGTATCCTGGTATTTAAGAAGAACCGGACATGCCGGGATGTGCTGTTTATCGACGCATCTGGGGACGGAAACTTTGAAAAGGGTAAGAACCAGAACATTCTGCGGGACAGTGACATTACCCGTATTGTCAATTCCTATCAAGCACGGCAGAACGAGGATAAATACAGTTATGTGGCCTCCTTCGACGAGATTAAGGAGAACGACTTCAACCTGAATATCCCACGGTATGTGGATACCTTTGAGGAAGAAGAACTGGTGGATATTGATGAGGTGCAGCGGAATATTGCCACCATCGAGGCGGAATTGGCCGAGGTGCAGGCGCAGATGAAAGGCTATTTGAAGGAGCTGGGATTATGAGTAATGAGGTAGAGAACACTGGAAAAATCCTGATTTATCAGAACGAAAAGGGAGACACAAGAATTGATGTCTATTTTGAGTCAGACACCATTTGGATGACTCAAAAAGCGATGTGTGAGCTTTACCAGGTAGCTAAGTCTTCTGTCAGTGAGCACATAAGTAATATTTTTAAAGACGGCGAATTGGAGCCGGAAGCAACTGTTCGGAAATTCCGAACAGTTCAGATTGAAGGCACCCGGCAAGTAACCAGAGAACGAGACTACTACAATCTAGACATGATTTTGGCCGTTGGTTACCGGGTGCGTAGCAATGTGGGTATACACTTCCGCCGGTGGGCCAGTAGCGTTCTGACCGAGTATATGAAGAAGGGCTTTGCCCTCAATGACGAGCGGTTGCGCAATCCCCGTGAGTTTGGCGCTGACTACTTTGATGAATTACTGGAGCGTATTCGGGATATTCGTGCCAGTGAGAAGCGGGTGTATCAGAAGGTTAAGGAGATATTCGCCCTCTCGGTCGACTACGACAGCAAAAGCCAGGTCGCTCAAAACTTCTTCAAATCGGTTCAGAACAAGTTGGAATATGCTGCCACGGGCCACACTGCGCCGGAACTCATTGTCGAAAGAGCTGATGCGTCTAAGGACAACATGGGTCTTACCTCGTTCAAGGGGGTCAAGGTTCGCCGAGGCGATGTGACGGTAGCAAAAAACTACATGACCCATGAGGAGATCAGCACGCTGAATCTCATTGTGAATATGTATCTGGACTATGCGGAGCTGCAGGCCAAAGGACACAACCCTATGCACATGGCGGACTGGGAAAGCAAGTTGGGCGATTTTCTGCGTTTCAATGGTCGGGAAGTTTTGGATAATTTCGGAACTGTGAAGCGAGAGGTTGCGGAAAAACTGGCGCTGGAGCAATATGAGCAGTACGATGCCAACCGCCGGGTGTTGGAAGCGTCGGACGATGTGGACGAGCTGACCGCGGATGTGAAGCGGCTGAAACCGTGAGAAATTGAACGAATTCACTCCGAATATCCCTTGGTATGTGGATACTTTCGAGGAAAAAGAACTTGTGGATATTGATGAGGTGCAGCAAAATATCGCCAATATTGAGACCGAATTGGTCTAGGTGCAGATGAAAATGGCGGAGCACCTGAGAGAACTGGGACTGTAAAGGAGGGATACGCCTGTGTTTAGAAGCTTTATCTATCTTGACGAACACAAACTTTATACCTATAAACGGCAAATTGATGGCAAAAACGATGTACAACCCAAAGCAGTATCCCAGAAAAAAACTACAGGTTTTTCAGCTGCTGTGAGCGGCTTCGGTTTGAACGGCGCAACAGAAACCAGTATAGATGGAGAGTTTGAGAAAGATGTGAGTTTCGACTACGATCGCTTTGAGCTTGACCTTAGCAGGCTTGAGGGTGAGGACTACTTCGATTGCGTGTTAAATGCAGAATATGATTTGACTACAATACCAGCGATGAAGCTCTTGCGTATATGTAGTGGTTTTGAAATTCCGGAAGCCTTTGATGCAGTTAACTTAATTGATCAGTTTATGCCTATGTTAATGGGGCAGATTGAAACTAAGTCTGCAGGAGAACAGGAAGCATTAGAGGGAATATTAGGTAAGGCTTCTGCTGACATCCCCTTTATTATTGAATGCGATGATGTTACGATCTCTGGCAAGTTGAACGCAAAGTATCTCCGTGAGGAATACGCCAGCCTTGAAGACTATGCCGATCAAGATGTGTACATACTCTGTAAAGTTGTGGGTATGGTGAGAAAAGATATGGTTGAAATCTTTGATCCGTTGAAAGACTTTATCCGCTTGCCGCGCACTATGCGCCGTCAGATGACAGTGAATGGAAAGTCTGTTGGACTTGATAAGATTTCCATTGAGGGCCCTGTCCTCAAGGTTGAAGTAATTGCCATCTATAAGTAATCGAAGGAGGGAACTATGTCATGGCTATTATTCCAGACTTTTTCTTAAATGCAGTAGTTGCTCTTGGCATAGATGGGGGTGATGGAAAAAAGCACTGGATTGGAACGGGCTTTATCGTTGGACGAAAAGAAATTGACAATCCAAACCTTTCTACATATTACATCATCACCAATAAGCATGTTATTGAGCAAGAAAAATACGTCTACGTTCGTTTCAATTCGCTTGGAGGGGAACTTGTTAAGGATTATCGAATCAACCTATATGACAGCATGAGCGTGCCTATGTTCTCCGCGCATCCGCATGATAAAACAGATATAATAGCACTGCAAATTCTCCCGCAAACACTTATTAATGACAAATCTATTTGGGGAGCATTTGATCTTGCTGACCATGCCCTGACACTTGAGCAGATGCAAAATACAGGTGTTAACGAAGGAAGCCTCGTGTATGCCTTGGGGTTCCCTATGGATTTAGTCGATCCAATCAAGGTTCCCATTTGTAGGCTTGGGTGTATTTCAAGAGTTACAGACGCATTCTTGTTGAAAAAGGGGGCTCCAATATTTCTGGTCGATGCACAAACCTTCCCAGGAAATTCTGGTGGTCCTATCGTGAGCAGGCCGGAACATATATCTATTGATGGAACGCCGAGCAATACCAGCGCAAACCTTATCGGTATTCTGAGCGAGTACATTCCCTACAGAGAAACGCTTTATAGCAGACAAACCGGACGAGACCGTATGATTCAAGAAGAGAATAGCGGCCTCACCATTGTTCATCCCGTCGATCGTATCAAAGAGGTTGTGGAACTTGAATGGGCGAGAATAGAGGCGCAGAAGAAGGCAGCGAACAATGTTGAAACTCTTCCTGCTCCACAAGCGAATAAGGAAGAGGTTGCTGTATGACACCAGAAATCAAACATCGGATCGGGCAGATACGCCGGGGTGAGGTTCCTGAAGGGTATGTAAAGAAAAGGAAAGTGGTAATTCCTCAACAATGGGGATTACCGCAGATTAAGGATATAGCATCAATTTCTTCAGGAAGTACTCCGAATCGAAATAATTCGGAGTATTGGAATGGAAATATAGCGTGGGTTACCACAGGCGAGCTTAGTAGCGGGCATGTTAATCATACTTCTGAACTGATAACAGTCAAAGCTGTCAAAGAAACAAAGATGCGGATATATCCACAAGGGACTCTTTTGATAGCCATGTATGGGCAGGGAAAGACGAGAGGTACCGTTGCTATACTTGAGATTGACGCAGCAGTAAATCAAGCCTGTGCGGCCATTACGGTAAAGGATGGGAAAAGCAAATTCCTCTTTTATCAGCTAAAAAATTCATATCAGGATATTCGTAAGTTAAGCAATACTGGAAATCAGGAAAACCTAAATGCAGATATCATTAAGACTTATCAAGTGCCATGGGCACCTGATGAGGAGCAAGAAAGAATTTCTACCATCCTCACCACCCAGGACAAAGTAATTGAACTGAAAGAAAAGCGTCTTGCCGAAAAGCAGCGGCAAAAAAAGTATCTCATGCAGCAGCTTTTGACTGGCAAAAAGCGCTTGCCAGGGTTTTACGGGGCATGGAGCTTCCCAAAAGCAAAAGAACTATTTCAGAGCGTTTCTGATAAAGACCATAACGGTGATTTGGCTGTATTGTCTTCTACGCAAGACAGGGGTATTGTACCGAGGGATGAAGTGGATATTGATATAAAATATGACGCTTGTTCCTTAGTCAACTACAAAAAAGTTTCCAAGGGTAATTTTGTAATCAGCCTCCGCTCATTCCAAGGTGGTATTGAGTATTCTACTTATACCGGGCTTGTTAGTCCTGCTTATACAGTTTTATCTTCCAGAAAGGAAATATCCGACGGATACTATAAGCAGTTTTTTAAAAGTACGGATTATATTAACCGATTGAATGTCGCAGTTTATGGAATTCGAGACGGGAAGCAGATCAGCTATGAGGACTTCGGCCGTCTTCGGATACCATATCCACCTATTAAAGAACAAAACGCTATTGCCGAAGCCCTTTCTGCCGCTGACCGTGAAATCGACCTACTGCGACAGGATATCGAACAGGAAAAACAAAAGAAAAAAGCCCTGATGCAGCTGTTACTGACGGGCATTGCGAGGGTAAAAACATGACGGAAAAAGAAATACAGGAACATCTCCGCAAAGAACTGCTAAAGAAGATTGTAGACAATGGGCAGAACTATACGGAAAAAATGAAGTCTGATCTGAAAGAAATCATTGACCTCGGCAAATCTCCTGAGGAGATTTGTGAAGCAACTCTTGCCTATTTTGCTATGTGCAGATGGCAGTGAAAGGAGGTGAAAACGCATGGCAACCAATCCTCCCAGCGGCGACGGACATAGAAACGGTGCGGTAAAAGACCGTTCTCAGGCTTTCAACCCTGTTACAAAACAATGGGTAAAGCGAGACAGTGACACCGGTCGTTTTATGGATGTCAAAAAGGATGGCACTCCTTTTAAGGGAGTCCGCAAAGAAAAGTAAATCCAGAGGCAGGAGAGCGAGGCGGGATTTCCCGCCCCGCTAATCCTGCGTTTACTGATATTTCCGAAAGGAGGCAACCATGGACAAATCCCTATATTTAGAAAAGAATATCAGCCAGCAGCCGGCCATTGATCTGCTGCGGTCCATGGGCTATACCTACATATCCTCGGAGGACTGCGAGGCGCAGAGAGGCAGCCGATACCATGTGCTGCTGAAAGACATCCTCCGGGGCCAGCTGCGGCGGCTCAACCGCTATGCCTTCGCCGGTGCGGAAAACGAGTTCTCCGCTGGCAACATCGAGCGGGCTATGGAAGATCTGGACGAGCCTTTAACTGACGGCCTTGTTCGCTCCAGTGAAAAAATCTATGATGCCCTGTTGCTGGGCAAAAGCTATCCAGAGACTGTGGGAGAGGGCAAAACCCTCAGTTTCAACCTGAAATACATTGACTGGGAACATCCGGAGAACAATCTGTTCCATGTTACCGAGGAGTTTGCAGTAGACAGTCGGGACAAGCTCCACAACGCCCGGCCGGATATCGTGCTGTTTATCAACGGTATCCCCTTTGCTGTTATTGAGTGTAAAACGCCCCAGATCAGCGTAGAACAGGCCGTGGAGCAGAACATCCGCAACCAGCAAAAGGAGTATATCCCACAGCTCTACAAGTTTGCCCAGATTGTGATGGCGACCAATAAAAACGCCGTGAAGTATGCCACCACCGGCACGCCTAAAAAATTCTGGAATGTGTGGAAGGAACAGAACACCGCTTTTCTGGAAGGGGCACTGGCCCAGTATGTGACTGACCGCACTCCCACTGAGCAGGATCGGAATTTGATCTCTCTGTTCAGCAAAGAACGGGTTATAGAACTGATCCGGTACTTTGTCCTCTTTGACGCCAATGTAAAGAAGATTTGCCGGTATCAGCAGTATTTCGCCATCAAAGAGATTGCCAAGACCATTCAGCAGTCGGACGAAAAGGGTAACCGTCAAAGCGGCGTGATCTGGCACACCCAGGGCAGCGGCAAGAGCCTGACCATGGTTATGCTGGCGAAGTATATCTTAATGGAACTGTCCGACTGCAACCCGAAAGTGGTCGTTGTCACTGATCGCAAGGAACTGGATCGGCAGATCGCAGCTACATTTGCACACACCCGGCTCAATCCGGCCAGAGCCACCAGTGGACGGAATCTGGTGGAGCTGCTGAATAGCGGCAAGGCGGATGTGGTCACTACCATCATCAACAAGTTCAACACCGCTGAAAAAATGGAGCACAAGAACTTTTCACGGGATGTGTTCCTGCTGGTGGATGAAAGCCACCGCTCCAACTATGGTCTGCTGGCCACCAAAATGAGAACGGTGTTCCCCAACGCCTGCTACATCGGCTTTACCGGTACTCCTTTGATGAAAAAAGAGAAGAACACCATGGCGAAGTTCGGTAAGCTGATCCACAAATATACCATCAAGGACGGTGTGGATGACGGAGCCATTGTGCCGCTCATTTACGAAGGCCGTTTTGTGGAACAGAATGTGGATGAGGCTAATATAGATCTCTGGTTCAAACAGACTACCAAACGGCTCACGGAAGCGCAGCGGGATGACCTTTCATGGAAATGGAGCAGTATCCGCCGCCTAACCTCCACCGATGCTCGTATCAAGCGGATTGCTCTGGACATCAATGAGCACTTCATTGAAGGGTACAAAGATACCGGCTTTAAGGCTATGCTGGCCACTAACTACAAGCGGGATGCGATTCGGTATCTGGAGTGTTTTGAGCAATTTGGGGATTTGAACTGTGCCGTGGTGATCTCACCGCCTGATCTGCGGGAAAGTGTAGACGATATAGACGAGGGTGCCGACGATAAGGTCATTGCCTACTGGAATAAAATGATGAACCGCTACGGTGACGCAGATGCCTACGAAGAGGCAATGAAGAACCAGTTCTGCGCAGGGGATATTGATATTCTCATTGTGTGCAGTAAGTTGCTTACCGGCTTTGATGCCCCCATCTGCCAGGTGCTCTACATTGACAAAGAGTTGAAAGAACACGGTCTGCTCCAGGCTATTGCCCGCACCAATCGTCTGTATGAAGGCAAGGACTACGGCCTCATTGTGGACTACCGTGGACTGATTGAAAAGTTGGATACCGCTATGGATCTGTACAGCGGTGCCGGGCTGGAGAACTTTGACAGTGGAGATCTGAAGGGTGTTGTGGTGGATGTCATGTCGTCTGTGGCTGGCCTGCGGGAAGCCTATACCCGGTTGACGGAACTGTTTGCAGACTTAAAAAATCCACGCGACACCGAAGAAGTGGAAGTTTTTCTTGCTGGCGATAAGAAGCGAGAGAACTTTTATAATTTCCTCTGTGCTTTTGGCAAAGCGTTGAATATGGTGCTGAATGCGGAACAGGCGTATGCAGCCATTCCGAAAGATGAATTGAAGCAGTATCAAAACACTTTTATCTTTTTTTCCAAGGTGCGCCGCAGCGTGAAAATCCGGTACTGCGATGCCATTGATAACCGGGAATATGAGCCGCTGATGCAAAATCTTCTGGATACACACCTCTCGGTAGCTGGTCTGAAACAGATTACCAGCCCCATCGATATTCTGAACAAAGATGACTTTGAACGAGAATTAGGGGAATTAGGTTCGCTCCGTGCAAAGGCAGATGCTATTACCAGCAAATTGACCCGCAGCATCAGCGAAAAGTATCAGGAAAATCCTGCCTATTACGACAGTTTCTCCAAGCGTATCAAGGACGCATTGGAGCAGTACAAGGAAAAGGTGATCTCTGAGTCCGAATATCTGGCAAAGATGCGTACCATCATGGAAGACTATCACGCCGGAAAAAGCACCGTGACCTATCCGGAATCCATTAAGAATAATGTACACGCCCAGGCGTTTTACGGTGTTCTGTCAGCAGTATTCGACGAAGCGAAGGAAGCGGAAGTTTCTCCTGATTTTGTTGCGGAGATTGCGGAAGAGATTACAAAAATTGTGGCCAATCACAGTCAAGTGGACTGGACCAACAACAAAACAATCCACGACCGGATTTCGCAGGATATTGATGACCTTTTTTATGACTACGAGAAAGAACGGGGATTAAAACTGTCTTTTGACACCATTGATAAGATCATCGAAAATGTCAAAACAGTAGCACTTCGGAGGTTTTGACAGCAATGGCACAGAAAAGAATCGTCGTATATGAAAACAACGAGATCCACTACCTGCTGGAGCAGAAGCAGGTAAAAAATCTCAATCTGCGGGTTCATAAGGATTGTAAGGTTTATGTTTCGGCTAATCCAGATGTCCCTGCTGAAAAGGTTGACGATTTTGTGGTGAGCAAAGGGGCCTATATTCGCTCAGCACAAAGAAAGTTTCGTGAGATGGCGCAGTATGCCCCTCAACCCAAGCAGTATGTCAGTGGAGAGACTTTCTATCTGCTGGGCAGAGGAATCCGCCTGAAAGTGGAGAACAATATGCGGGACGCAATTTCCTCTGATGGGATATATCTTCGTCTTTGTGTGAAAGACACGGAAGACTTTGCAAAAAAGCAAAAGATGGTGACCCATTACCTGGATGAGCAGTGTCGATCCATTTTCGGTGAAATTATTTTGGAGACCTACCCCGTATTCCAAAAATATGGGGTGCCGATGCCAGAACTGCGGATTCGGAATATGGAGACCAGGTGGGGATCTTGTCTGGCCAAAAAGGGAATTGTTACGCTGAATAAGAGGCTATTGGAAGCCCCACGCAACTGTATCGAATATGTTGTGATGCACGAGTTTTGCCACTTCGTTCACCCCAATCATTCAAAGCAGTTCTATGCGTTCCTAACGATGCTGATGCCGGACTGGAAACAGAGGAAAGAGGCCCTGGATAAAAGCGCAACTTTCTGGTTGTGAAATTCTGTAAGCACATCCGGCAGAATAACGAAGTTGGTACTCCGTTCAAAGAATTGCAGCAAGTTTTACCGGGGCTTGATCGAAACCAAATCCGCGTTTTGATGAGAGAATTGCGTGAAAGCGGGAAGGTTTTCTGCGAAGGAACAACAAGTGCCGCAAGGTGGTTTGCGTCCAAATAATCCAAAACACTAACAAATCTTGGAACCAACTTGGAACTGACTTGGGACCAACTTTGAACTAACTTGCGACCTAATCAGCAAAGTGCGTGCTGACGATTAAAGCGGATGGCGGATCTCATAAATCTGGGAGCAAGCAGGCAGTGCGGGACGCGAAAAAGAACCTCATTCTGGACAAGTGCGCTATTCCTCTCCTGCGCCTCCGTACAGACGGCAGTGGGGAAAAAGAGAAAATCAGAAACGCGCTAAAGAGGGATTGATTATGCCGCGAATTACTAGAAACGCAATCAGATGCAAAAAATGTGGAGATGTCATCGAAAGCAAAACCGTCCATGATTTCAAGTTTTGCAGCTGTGGCTCGTGCGCTGTGGATGGCGGCCACGATTACCTTCGCAGGTGTGGAAATCTTGGAGATTGGGAAGAAATGTCCAAAGCAGAAAAGGTTGAGGGCAACACACATTGACTTAATTTTAATCATGGGAAGTTGGTGACACTATGCCCCTTATCATCGTTCGCAACGACATCACGAAAATGCCTGTGGACGCCATTGTCAACGCGGCCAAGGAGTCCCTGCTGGGCGGAGGCGGGGTGGATGGGTGCATCCACCGGGCGGCGGGGCCGGAGCTGCTGGCCGAGTGCCGACGGCTTGGCGGCTGCAAGACAGGCGACGCCAAGATCACAAAAGCCTACCTCCTCCCCTGCCGGTATGTGATTCACACCGTTGGGCCTGTGTGGCGAGGCGGCGGGCATGGCGAGCGGGAGCAGCTGGCCTCCTGCTATCGGACGAGCCTGGCGCTGGCCTAGGCGCACAACTGCGAAACGGTGGCGTTCCCGCTGATCTCCTCCGGCATCTTCGGCTACCCCAAGGATCAGGCGCTGCGGGTGGCGGTGGACACCATCGGCCAGTTCCTGCTGGGCAGCGACATGACGGTCTACCTGGTCATTTTCGACCGCGCCGCCTACCAGATCAGCGGCAAGCTGTTCGCCGATATCGCCGAGTACATCGACGACCACTATGTGGA
>DXUR01000490.1 GCA_019417795.1 Clostridiales bacterium
GCCCCGGCAGCGGTACGGCCACGGCCCCGTGAGCTCCGTGCAGATGCTCACACCATGCTCCGTCTCCCGAACGATACGGCTGCGGAGGGCCGCCGTAGTCAGCGGCAGCATCCCGCCCTGTTCCAAAGCCCTCCGACATCGCTCCGCCAACTGCGGCAGCAGCACCCGGCGGCCATAGTCCAGCAGCCCCCTGCCCCACGCTGCATAATACCGGCAGAAGGCCCGCTTTCCCTCCCAATGGGGCAGCTCTGCCTCCACTGTCAGCAGCGGCAGCTCCTCCCAAGTCAGCACTTGGGGCGGAAAAACAGGTTCAACGGTCACAGCCACAGCCAGCCCTCCTCTCGTATCCTACCCTCCACTCTATGCACCCCCGGCACCGCAGGTGCAAAAAAGTTTCCGCCGCCCGTTTACTTTCATACGTTACCATGATACAATATGAAAGTACATCCAGCAGAAACGGAGGAATGTTCCATGGCGCACAAGACCACCATCGCCACCAAGGAGAAAAACGAGCGACTGTACCGGGCCATTCTGGCTCTGGAAACGGAGGAGGAGTGCTATGCCTTCTTTCAGGACCTGTGTACCATTGCCGAGCTGCGCTCCATGGAGCAGCGCTACGAGGTAGCCACCCTGCTCAGCGAGGGCATGGTGTACAGCGACATACTGGAGCGCACCGGAGCCTCCAGTGCCACCATCAGTCGGGTGAACCGGGCTCTCCTCAACGGGACCGGCGGCTACGTCAGCGTGCTGGGCAAGATGAAGGAGGACGGTCATGAGCAGCTATGAGGGGCTTGCGGCGTCCTACGATGCCCTGACCACCGACGTAGGCTACGAGAAGCGGGCGGACTTTCTGGAAAAGCTCTTCCGCCGCAGCCGTATCCCCGTCCACACGGTGCTGGATCTGGCCTGCGGCACCGGCACTATGACGTGGCTGCTGACAGACCGGGGCTATGAGCTCATCGGCGTGGATGGCTCAGAGGAGATGCTGGCCGCCGCCATGGAGAAAAGCGGACAGGTGGAGGGCATCCCCCCCATCTTCCTGCACCAGTCCATGCCCCAGCTGGATCTTTACGGCACGGTGGATGCCGCCATCTGCTGTCTGGACAGCCTGAACTATCTCACCCGCCCCGCCGATGTGCAGCGCACCTTCCGGCGGCTGCACCTGTTCATCGCCCCCGGCGGGCTGCTGGTGTTCGACATCAATACCGTGGCCAAGCTGGCGGCGCTGGATGGACAGGTCTTTCTGGACGAGACGGAGGACACCTACTGCGTCTGGCGCACGGAGTATCACCGGGGACTGTGTACCTATTACATGGATCTCTTCGACCGCCGCCGGGACGGTGCATGGCAGCGGGAGCTGGAGATCCACCGGCAGCGGGCCTATACCACAGAGGAGCTCACCGGCTGGCTGAGGGCTGCCGGTTTCAACGATATCCGCACTTGGGGCGACGGAAAGCTGCGCCGTCCCACGGAAAACGAGCAGCGGATCTATTTTTCCTGTATCAGAGAGTGAGGTCATTTTCATGAGCGATCATATTTTGCGCGCCATTACATCCGACGGCTTGGTGCAGGCCGCCGCTATCAGCAGCCGGGACCTGACGGAGCGGGCCCGGCAGATCCACAAGACCCTGCCGGTGGCCACCGCCGCCTTGGGCCGGACACTGGCCGGAGCCTCCATGATGGGCAACGCCCTGAAGGGCCACGGTGCCAGCCTGACCCTCCAGATCAAGGGCAGCGGCCCCTTGGGTACCATTCTGGCGGTATCCGACTCCGACGGCAACGTCCGTGGCTACGTCACCAACCCTCAGACGGAGTTGCCCCTGCGCCCCGACGGCAAGCTGGACGTGGGTGGGGCCGTGGGGCAGGAGGGCTCCCTGACGGTCATCAAGGACCTACACATGAAGGAGCCCTATGTGGGTACCGTGAACCTGCTGGGAGGCGAGATTGCTGAGGACATCGCCGCCTATTTCGTGGAGTCCGAGCAGATCCCCACCGCCTGCGCTCTGGGGGTGCTCATTGACCGGAATCAGAGCGTCAAGGCCGCCGGTGGCTATCTGATCCAGCTGATGCCCGGCGCCGGGGAGGACACCATCGCCAAGGTGGAGGGCGGTATCATGGCCGCCGGCAACGTCTCCGCCATTCTGGAAAAGGATCCCGACCCGGAGGCCATGCTGCGGACGGTGCTGTCGGACTTCGAGGTGAAGGTGCTGGAGCAGGAGCCTGTGGAGTACCGCTGCGGGTGCAGCCGGGACCGCATCGAGCGGGCGCTGCTGTCACTGGGTCGGGACGAACTCTCCGCCATTCTGGCCGAGCAAGGCTCCTGCGACCTGACGTGCCAATTCTGCGACCGGGTGTACCACTTCTCCGGCCCGGAGCTGGAGGGGCTGATCCAGAGCCTTGAGAAAAAAGATTGAAAAAATCTGATTTTCCTGTTGACATGGCGGCCGGTTTTTAGTATAATTATCCTTGCCGTTGCGATGGTAAGCCCTTCCGGCGGCAAGGACGGGAGCATAGCTCAGCTGGTTAGAGCACCTGCCTTACAAGCAGGGGGTCACTGGTTCGAGTCCAGTTGTTCCCACCATAATTTGGCCAAGTAGTTCAGTTGGTTAGAACGCCAGCCTGTCACGCTGGAGGTCGTGGGTTCGAGCCCCATCTTGGTCGCCATATGCCTCTGTAGCTCAGTTGGTAGAGCAGCGGACTGAAAATCCGCGTGTCGTTGGTTCGACTCCGACCGGAGGCACCATGACGCTGAAACATCGGCGTCATCTGCGGGCGTAGCTCATCTGGTAGAGCGCGACCTTGCCAAGGTCGAGGTAGCGAGTTCGAGCCTCGTCGCCCGCTCCAAAAACAGAGAAAACGGCGAACCTCGCCGTTTTCTCTTATCCGGTGACATAGCCAAGTGGTAAGGCAAGGGTCTGCAAAACCCTCATTCCCCAGTTCAAATCTGGGTGTCACCTCCATATTAACGAAACGGTATAGATGCGTCTGGCGAAAAGCCAGGCGCATCAACCGTTTCCGGGCTTTTTCGGGCCCGGATTTCTTCTTTCAAACCATAGATGCAAATCGCTGTTTCAGAGCGTCTGCCCCGATTCGAACCGGGCGTTTTCCTGTTTCATGCAGATGCGTTCAGCCAGCGCCCTTTTTCAGCGGCGATTTTTCCGGCTGGCAGCGGTATTTTTCTCAAAAAAGAATCATAAAGATTTGGGCGTCGTTTTGTTGGTCCTGACGGACTGAGAAAGCGGCGCCCTTTTTCATTTCAAAAAGGGCGCTGGTCGCAGCGCCTGCATT
>DXUR01000491.1 GCA_019417795.1 Clostridiales bacterium
GGTCTGGGGACGCTCATTTTGCAGCGCGGAATAGAGAGATTTGACATCAGCCTTGTTCATGAAGGCAAACTCACGATTTTTGAGCGTCCTGGTCACCTTGTTCAAAAGTTCGTCGGCCGCCTGCTCACCGTAGGCCTTTTCCAAAACAGAGCGGGCGTACTCCAGCCCGCCCTCCGTGACGGCCTTATTGGTCATGCACATTTGAGTAAACTCGGTGAGTACGCTCTCGGTCTGCTCGGAGTTAAGGTAGCCGAGCCGCGCGACCTCAAGCGTGAGCTGCTCCACGTCCTCCGGGTCCATGTACTTATAGAGGTTGGACGCCTTTTCCGCGCCCAGTGCGATGACCACCGCCGCCGCCTTCTGCGGGCCGGTCAGCTCCGGCAGGGGTTTCTTTGCCGTATTCTGCGCCGCCTGCGCGGGTGCCGCTGCCTCACTCATTGTCATCGCCCCCTCTCATCCAACCACGAATCAGCTGCGCGGCAAGCTCGGGATTGTCGCTTGCGAACTGCCGCACCTCCTTACGCAGCTCCATACTCTTTTCGGTCTGGAGGGCCATCACATCGGCGCCCTCCACCGTGGCTGCCGCCTGCGGGAAGCCCGCCGCGGCAAGCAGCTCGTCGACCTCCTTATCCTTCTCGGCCTTCTTTTTCCGCTTCTTACGGATCCGCAGGATCACGATCAGCAGGATCAGGAACAGCAGCAGTCCGCCTGCCGCCGCGTAGATCATCCACATGGGCACCGGGATACCGGTATTCGGCAGGATGACCTCCGGCGAATAGAACTTCATGGTAACAACGGAGATCTTGTCGGCAAGGTTTTCCTTTCCGGTGGCGGGGTCCACGGTGCCGACGATGCCGGCGGCCCGGGCCACATGGGTGCGGATGGTGTCCGCGTCCATGGAACCGGCGGCATCCGCGTTAACGCTGACGGCCACCGTGCAGTCCTTCAAATAGCCCGCCGTGTAAATGACGGAGGTCTCCGTCCATGGGTTATCGTAGTCTGTCTGACCGCTGCCGCTGACCTCTACCTCCGTACCGTCGGTATCGGTCTTTTTCTCCACATATTCCGGCAGGTCGCTGTTGGTGGTGGTGCCCACCACGCCGCCAACGCCATCCTCATTGGGACGACCCACATAATACTCGTAAATTCGAGAGCCGATGATGCCCTTGCCGTCGGTGCTGCCGTCCTGCGCCCACTCCGGGAGCTGCACGTCCCGGGAGTTCACCGTGCGCTGGCTGACCTCCACCTGACAGTTCACACTCACCCGGACATTGTCCTCGCCGAAAAACGGCGTGAGCGTCTGCAAGACGGCGAGACGGATCTTATTCTGGTACTCCTCCTCCAGCCGCAGCTTGAGGGCGGAGGAATCGCTGTTGGAATTCTCGTCGGTGGCGGTGTAGGTGTTGCCCATGGTGTCGGTGATGATGACGGAGCCAATCTTCAGCCCCTGCACGGCGTGGGAGACCAGATTCCGGATGGCTTCGGCCTGCTGGTTCGACAGCTTCGCCGCACCGTTCATGGTCACCTGCACCGCGGCCGTGGCGTCCACCACGTTGCCGCTGTCCAGCACGTAGCCCCGGTCCTCGCCCCGGGTGATGAACACCTTGGCGTCCTTCACATTGTCGAAATTGCGAATGACGTTGCTGATGCTCTCCTGTAAAAACAGGAGATAGGCGTTGTTGCGCTCCGACTCCGTGGAGAGAGAGCCAACATGGTCATAATAGGTGGAATAGGCATAGCCGGACTGGGGGTAGCCCTCCATCACCAGCCGTGCCTTCAGTGCGCCTTCCTTCCCCTTGGGGACCAGAATGGTATCGTTATTCTCGACCTTATAATCCGTGATCCCCTGTCCCTCCAGGAAGGACAGAATGGACGACGCCTCGCTGGGGCTCACGCCCGTAAACAACACGCTGTAAGGCTTATTGTTCAGCGCGAAGGTCAGCGCGGCGGCCAGTACGACCACAACGACGCCGATGATAATGTACGCTTTTTTCGACACCTTTTTCAGGCGTTCCTTCATCGTTTCCCAAAGCTTCTTTATCTTCTCGCTCAACCGGGGTTGCCTCCTCCATCAATGCTCACGACGGACGCGGCGAAATTCGCCGCGTCCGCTATATCCCGTTACAGGCTGATCCTCGTCAGCTCAGAATAGGCGTCCAGCGCCTTATTGCGCAGCTGTACCAGCAGGCTCACCGCGATCTCGTTCTTGGTCGAGGCGATGGTCAGCGCGGCGGGATTGTCCAGCTGACCGGTGGCAAGAAGATACTGCGCCTGTGTTTTTTCTGCGTCCGTCTGGCGGACATTTTCAATGGCGGAACGAAAGATGTCGCCGAAAGCGCCCTGCTCTCCCGAAGCGTTGACTTTTTCCGCGCTCCACGCCTCAGGGGCAATACTCGCGATCTGTTCAATAGGCGTGATCATACGCTAATTCCTCCTGTTCCGGCGTCAGCCGCCGATCTCAAGGCCCTTGGCGATCACGCTTTTGAGCGTGTTGAACGCCGTGACGTTGGCCGAATACGCCTGCGTTGCCGCCATGGCATCCGTGATCTCCTTGACCGTGTCCACATTGGGCATTTCCACATAGCCCTCCTCGTTGGCGTCGGGGTGGGTCGGATCATATACCAGCTTCAGGGGAGAGGGATCGTCCACGATCTGCGTCACCCGGACGCCTCCGGCGTTGGCGCCGTTGTCCCGGTTCGCCACCGCCTTGCCCGCCGCCTTCGCCATGGCGCTGCGGAAGCTCTCCCGGCCGGACTGGGCCTCAAACACCACCATCTTGCGGCGGTAGGCCCCGCCGTCGTTTTCCGTGCGGGTGGTGGTGGAATTGGTAATATTCTCGGACACCACGTCCAGCCGAAGCTGCTGGGCGGTCAGTCCGGAACCGATGATATTGATTGAGCTTAAAAAGGCCATTGTGTCTCTCTCCTTTTATTCTCCGTTACGCGTCGGTCATCCCTGGATTGCGGCTTTGAGCACGGTCAGGTCGCTGTTGATGGATTTCATCACATATTGTAACTGATAAGCGTTGCGGATCATTTCCACGCTCTGCTCGGTAACATTCACGCCGTTGTCGTCCATACGGGTGGACACCGGCTTCTCCTTCACGGAATATTCCGCGGAGCGGATCGCCGCGCGGGTCTCCTTTCGGGGACAATCCTTTTCCTGCACCCGCTGAAGCTTTTCCCGCAGGACCTCCTCAAAGGTGACCACCTTGGGCTTATAGTTGGGGGTCTCTGCGTTGCTGATATTGTCTAAAATGGCCGCCTGCTTGGCCCACAGGAATCC
>DXUR01000492.1 GCA_019417795.1 Clostridiales bacterium
GCGGCGCTTTTGCGCCGTTCATCTTGACCGTTGACAGGCTCGGCTGGGTTTGCTATCTGTTCTGTTGATTTTAGCACGCAAAATCGTCATCGAATGGCGGTTTCATGTGTTCGGATTTATACGCTGAACAGTTATCTTTCACTCGAATAGTCAATAATGATTTTTTTGCAATCTTCGCACTTGAACGCAAATACGGTGTTGGAATTATCCGCTGCGCCATTGGAAAGGCAAGTGCTTCCCTTGCCCAAAGAAGAAAGTGATGCAACAAGCTGCTTCTTCAATGTCCAATACACGCCATCCCGACATTGGATATAACCCAATGTCATTTCTTTTTCACAATAAGGACACTTCATAAACTCTTTCCCCTTCCATCTTTCAAAGGCGTAAATCGCACGCGTTCTGTTTCATTTATCTCCGTCGCGCTTATTCTCTTTAATTGCCCGCAACAGGCAAAGTCCCATAGCCAAAACGGGCAGCAGCACCCGCAAGCACAAAAAGCCTTGCGGATCACCGAAATGAATATTTGCATCCAGAAGCAGTCCGGCTCCCCACGCTATCAGCGTAAAAACAATAGATGTGATGTACATAATAATATCTCCTTTTTACTTTCATCAATGAGTAAACGACTCTTTATAGGTTGCCGTTGTATCACCCGTTGTTGCTGTGATTTTCACATTATTTGTTCCGTTCTGCCGTGCAACAGGATACGGGATACTAATATCGACGGAATAGGCTTCACCCGGCTCTAATGTAACGGCTTCGGTTTCAAAGGCGTAATCCTCTCCGTTGAGAACAATTTGGGCAATCATATTCTTATCAAAGCTCACCGAATAATCGCCTATATTTTCAACGCTCCATGTGAATTTTAAGCCTTCTTCATCATATACGCCTGCGGTTGCCTTGCGTATCCCAACTTGCAGAATATCATTTTGAGAAGTGCTTTCTGCTCCTGGTAGCTCACTCTCATTGACGGGAGTTGCTTCAAGCTCCCTATTCAAATTGTTCCAATAAGAGCCAATATCCGCACTTGTGAAATACTCAAAATCGCCTGCTTCTGATTTCAATTTACCGTTTTTAACTCCATCGCAGGCGTAAATCAAATCGTAGCTTGACCCGTCTGAAAGGTTAAATCTAAAGCTGGTCACATCCGCTCCAGCAGTTTCCTCAGCCGTTTTGTCTTTTAGGGATAAGCCCTTGAACATATCGTACAGGGTCTTTATATCACTTTCAGCAACAACTACTTTCTTTTCTGCCGATGCGGGCACTCCGTCGTAGTGGTACATTTCAACGCTTTCGACATCTTCAACCTCAAACGGGAAGTCGATATTGACCGTTTTTCCGTTACAGCCAACAAGCCCCAGCGTTAGGATCAGCGCAAAGATTAAGGCGGTTATCTTCTTCATTTCATTCTCCTTTTTGTATTTGATTATAGTCACTTTCCTTTTCATAAATGAAATCCTCCTTGTTTGTCATTGAGGTTTCATCCAATATAACGCACAAGGAGGAAAAAGGGGACAATATTTTTTGAATTATTTTTTCGTAATGCTTGCGGCGATCTTTGCCAGCTCGTCCGTATCAATAGAGCCGTAAACCGAGAAGAAGCAGCCGTCCCGCTCAAAGCAGATATAGCTCATACCATCTTTCTGGAAGAAGTAGCCCGTCACCCCGCCTTTATCAAACGGCTCTATCTTTGTATTTTCGGTATCGAAATAAACCAGATTGTCTGACTGGGTAATCATAATTTCAAAGCTCTCGGCTTCGTTGATGGCATATTTATAGAGAACAATCCCCGGTTCCGTATTCGGCTGCTTAGTCGTATCTTGCAGAATTGCTCCGTCCGGGAGATAGCCAGCCTGATACTCGGTCAAGTCCTGCGGCTCGTCCAGATCGTCACCGTGCAATTCAAAAATACTGTATTTTTCAAAGGTTTCGATTACCCACGAAATGACTCTTTCCCGGAATTGGGCATTTGCCACCATGCAGGTCGAGAATAGCAAGGTCAAAGTGATGGCCGCAACCGCAACGGTTTTCCAAACCTTTCTGAACGCAATATGTGTCCGGTTGTTTCCTGCCGCCTCATCATCCGCATCTTCTTCAAGTTCGTTGTGCAAATAGCCCTTTAAGGCAATATGACAGGCTTTCACGAAAGTATCATCGGGAATCATACAGCCTGCCTCAACGCCCATACTTGAAGATAGCAGTTCTTTGTAGAAGCGAAAGCGCCCCTTGGCATTTTCCAGATGGAAAAACATTTCTGTCTCCTCCGGGGATAAGCGGAAACAATATCTGCTCAACAGCAGGACGCGCCCCTGATGGGGCAGCAACAAGATTTTCTTGCTCAACTCATGGATCTGTTGTTGGTGCAAATCAATACAAGCGCAGTTGTCATTCTCAGCAGCCGCGAGGGTGTCTGCGGTCTTTTCAAAGCTGGTCGCCGCCGCTTCTTGAAGCAAAGCCTGCCAACTCATATCCATAGTTTTACCCTCCCTCATACAGTTTTCTGAGCTTCTTGACGAGCCGCTGTCCGCGTTTTTTAGCGGCATCCTCTGAAATGTTCAGTAGCTCTCCGATCTCTTTGTGTCCCATTTCCTCGGCGTACCGAAGATAGACAAAGCGCCGATCATCAGGGTCGAGCCGGTCTATCAACTCGGTCAGCTTACGCACATCGGCATTGTGAATACACTCGTCTGCGAGGTCATCGGAGCTTTCATCCGAAACGCAGTCCCAGCGGTCAAGGTGAACGCTCTGCTGGGAATGACGCAGCACATCAATGGAAGCGTTTTTCACTATGGTAACGCAGAAAGCGGTCATTTGGGGACAGGTTAATTCAGAAATTTTTTCGATGTTGTCCATAATCTTTACAAATGCGGTGGACACAACATCTTCTGCGGCTTCTTCTGATTTTACGATTTTGAAAGAAATGCGCTGGAAGTGTACACGATGCTCATGGAATATCCGCTCTACCAGCGCCCGCTGTTCATCATTCAAAACGCCAAATAGGAGTATCATCATAATAGGTTCCTCGTGGGTAATTCGTTGTAGCCTATCTTTATCGGGCAGGAAAACGCACTTACACAAGTGTTTTTCTCACGGCACGATATTTCAAATTATACCACAGAATAATCCTACGGAAAAGAGGGGAAAATGCCTTGTGGTTGCCTTGCTTCGGAATAGTGGCAGGGCTAGCTATCCTTGTTTTGCTTTGTGCTTCTCTACCGTACATGAGCATTAGCGCCGGGGTTGTCCGAGCCATAGCCCTCCAGCAGATTGACCACGCCCCACA
>DXUR01000493.1 GCA_019417795.1 Clostridiales bacterium
TTCATGCCGCTGCCGCCGACATAGGCGGAGAAAATCAGCCGGACCGTTTCGGCGGCTTCATCGACAATGACGACTTTCTTTGTGTTCTTGTCCTTGAAGTACCCGAAGGGAGGAATCGTCACAAGTCCTTCCTTTTGTTTCTGTCGGTATCCGGTGCGGACTCGGCGGCTACCATCTCTGGCGTAGAAGTCGTTGACCAGACCTTTGAATCCGATGATGAGATCGTCGTTCTCGTTGAAGGTGTCGATATTTTCCGTCGCAGACAGGACTCGCACATCGTGTTCACGAAGGTAGTCAATGAAGAGTGCGGTCTGCGTCCGGTGACGGCCAAGACGGGACAGGTCTTTGACGATAATGGCTTCGATTTTACCTGCCTCGACCGCTTCATAGATATTGTCGATACCCTCGCGATTGAAGTGCATGCCGCTGACATTGTCATCAAAGGATTCGCCCACCACCTCGTGGCCGTTGCTGACCGCAAAGTTGTATATGATTTTTCTCTGGTTATTCAGAGAGTTGAGTTCTTCGTCCTCATCTCTGGACAGCCGGTAATAGAGCCAGACTTTCATAATCGTTCCTTTCCGCTATGGTGTGCCGATCATGCACGACACACCATAGCACACAAGTTTCGCAATAGCTATCAAAACAAATCAGGCGACTTCTGTTTCTACCTTAGCAACAAAATCGGCAGGCTGATTTGTATATGGATGATCCACGGACAGATAGTCGTGGATCATCATTTTCAGAAAATCATCAAACTGAGCGTCCGTACCCACATAGGAATACATGACGCTTGCGATGTTGGATTCTTTCTTCTTTCTACCCATAGAACTCCTTCTCCCAAAGTCAATTCGGACAACAAAAATAGCAGACCGTCACATGGTCTGCTGCCAGTCATAACTCACCTCGTCCTCGTGGTCATCAGCCTTATGACCGAGGGCGATTTTCTTTTCCCGTTCTTTTTGCAATACCTTTCTGTCGGTGTGGTGCTGTACGGGCATCACAGGGGCAGCAGACTGGAGCTGCTCCAGACGGTGTCCAAGCCCCACCAGAGCAGAAGCAGTGCTGCCACCGCCATCAGCAGAGAGATCAATGCCGGAATACTGACATGTGGCAGATGCAGTCTGGGAAGTCTGATTCTGTGCAGAGAAAAAGAATTCTCTTTCGGCTTCCCAGCCTGTTCGGTCATCTGCTCCAGATGCCGCACCGCTTTCAGCAGATCGTCCAGCTGCGTTCGCGTGGGAAGCTGCGACATCTGCCTGCTGACGCTCTCCAACAGATCCGTCTGCCGATCTGCATGGTACCACAGTGCATCCATGTATTTCATCATTCGCTCCCAGTCCGCTTTTGTGGGACGTGCTTCGGGAGCTGGTGCCTGCACCGGCAGCGCTGTCTGCTGGGTGTTGCGCTGCTTGAGTTCTTGCAGAGACAATCTCTGCTCTGATTCTGAATTCATGCTCCATGACCTCCTTGCAATACTTTTCCTCGTGTAATTTGTTATCGCGGCATTTTAGTCCGTCCGGCGTGGTGTAGGTGATGTATTTGCGGGTGCTCTCCCAGCGGACGGCGTAGCCCTCGGATTCCATCAGCGAAACGAAGGCGTCCTTGTCGGCGGCATAGCGCATACACTCGTCTATCGTATTTGCCAGCCGCAGCTTCCAGCTTTGGCCCTTCAGCGCCGTGTGATATTCCGCGCCGCCCATGCCGCGGGCCTTCTGAATGGGTGTTTCAAAGACCGGCAGGCCCATCTCCTGACAGATCATGTCATTGCGCCGCATCAGTTCCTGGATCTGCTCTTTCGCCATGTGCAGCTTTTTGCCGGTTTCAAAGTTGACGGAGTTGATGACGCAGTGGGAGTGAATGTGCTCGCGGTCAACATGGGTGCAGACCAGCACCTCGCAGCCGTCGAAATACTTTGCCAGCCGCCGCGCGGCTTCGTGGGCCTGCCGTGGATCGACTGCTGCACCCTTCGGAAAACTCTGCACCATGTGGTAGAACATCACCCCGCCGTCCTTGTGGTAGAGCAGCTTCGTGTTCAGGAAATCGTCGTAGACGCTCTGCGGTTGGCAGTTGATGCCGCTGACGAGCGGCGCGCCCTCCCACGTGGTTTTCTTTTCCTGCATGACGTAGAGCATCACGCCGCGCATGGCGGCGCGGGACTGTGTGCCCCGCTTGTAGTTCACAAAATGTACGATGGCCATACGGCTCACCGACCTTCCATGACTGACCGCAGCGCGGCGCTGACCTCGGACAGCTCACCGGCAGCTTTTTCCAGACCGATGACCTGCACCGTGCCCATGTTGGCAAGAACGGTGAGGCGGTTGATGTTGCTGCCGATGCCCTTGAGCTGGCGGAGCAGTTCCTTCTGTTCGTCGATGACCACGATCCGCTTGCCGAGACAGCAGGCGGTGACATAGTCGCTCATGGACATGTGGGCCTTCGCCGCCAGCGCCCTGATCTTCTCGCGGTCAGCGGACGCCATGCGCGTGCTGAATTTGATATCTTTTTTCATAATCAATGACCTTTCTGAAATGATTTCTCTCGTCCCCTCGGAGAGCTGGGGGTTCCTCAAAGGGGGACTGGTCCCCCTTTGAAGCTGCGCCGCCGGAGGCGGGTAAAAGCGTTTCCGCAGAAACGCTCGCAGCTTTGAGTGGGTGTGGGCTTCTGCCCGCAGCTTGGGGGTGTGGGGCCATGCCCCGCCCAGTGCATTTGGCAGGGCAGCGGCTTCGCCGCAGACCAGACAAACGCGATGCTGGCCACCTCCAACGGAGGTGATAAAAGCTCCCGTAAAAGGAAATCTCTGCGCCTATTGGGAACAGCAGGATTCGTGGAGGGATTTGCCATCTACAGCAGAGAAACAAGATGTTTCTTCTGCTGGCTTTCAAGGGATTTTTTCTCCCTTCACACAGCGCTATTCCGACATTCCTGTGTGGGGGTATCACTACCCTCGGCGTGCGCTTCATGCTGCTGAAACGCTGGACGCCCGCGGGTCACAGCGGCGTATTCGCCGTTTTTATGCCGCCACAGTGCTCGCCCTGTGTGGGTTGAATATCCCCACGGCGGGTACACACGCCACCCCAGCCCCGAACCGCGCACACAGCGGCTCACAGGGCGAAACACGGGGCGTTCTTACCGCCTGAGACATCGGCAGGGTCGATAGGGTCAACAGCTTGGGTACCCTGTGCATCGTCACTTTCGGCACGGCGCAGCTCGATGAGCCGCTTGCCGTTGCTGCGGCGCACCACGGCGGAAATGCCAATTTTGCTTAGTGCGGCAACGC
>DXUR01000494.1 GCA_019417795.1 Clostridiales bacterium
AATCGAGGCAAACGACATTGTTCTGTCTCCGAAGCTGCTGAAGAAGTAACCCTCAGCATTTCAGATGTCAAACAGAGAACTTTCAGGGGTGCGATTTACCTTTACAAAAAAGTAAGCGGCAATCGGACCTCTGGGAGTTTTTTGCCTTTTTCCCGATTTCTTGCCTTATGCTATTGATTTTAACACATTCTACGCCATTGAAAAGAGAATTTCCCCATATTTGTAAGAGTGAATCGAAGTTTTTGAACTTTGCTGTTGCATTTACTTCTTACAAACTTGCATTTACTTTTGCAAGTGAGCAAAAACAAGCAAATTTCTCGATGAAATTCACTTGCCGGAGGTATTCCCCCCAGTTTTCGGGCCAGAGGTGAATATGCCGGCCGAAAACTACACCCTGACCGTTAGCCGTCCGACCCCCTTTCCGCTGAAAACGGACACCCTTTCCGCTGGTCCTACACCGAGGCCGTGGTGCATGCACCACCACGTCGGTCCACGGACACCGCCCAAATGGTGCACAGCGGCCGGGCACATGGTGCACCCGGCCGCCGGGGAAATTACTCTGTCATACCCATGCGCTTGCGCATTGACTCGCCCTCGATCTGAACCGTGTACGCGTTGTAGATGATCCGGTCGCAAATCGCGTCCGCCAGAGTTGGATCATACAGATTTTCATGCCACTCACTGGTGTCATACTGGGAGCAGAAGATGGTGGACGCCACCTTGTTCCGAGCTTCCACCAGCTCCAGTACATCCCGGGCTTCTGCCTCTTTCAGCGGGTACAGCAGCCACTCGTCCAGAATGAGCAGCTTCACCTTTTTCAGCTGCTTCATATATTCCCGATAGGTCCCATCCCTCCGGGCTACAGCGATCTCTACCAGAAGATCCGGCAGCCGGAGATACCGAGCGGCGTAGAAGTTCCGGTTGGCCGCCACACCCAGGGAACAGGCCAGGAATGTCTTTCCAGCACCAGTAGCGCCCAGGATGATCACATTTCGTGCCTCCTGAATGTACGAACAGGATGCCAAGCGGAGGATCTGCTCCCGGTCCAGATGCCGTTCGGCAATATACTCGATATTCTCCACGCTGGCCTGTGTATCTGCATAGCCGGCCTTCTTGATCAGGCCAGTGAGCCGGTTGCTTTTCCGCGCACTCCATTCGGCATCCACCAGCATGGCGAGCCGATCCTCGAAGGGTACATTCCGGAACTGCGGGTCTTCCAGCTGGGCAGAAAGCTGCTCTGCCATGACGCCCATGTGGATCTCTCTGAGCTTATGAATCGTTTCGTTACTGAACATTATTTCTTCCCCCTTCTGTAGTACTCAGCACCACGGGTAAACCTGTGGGCCTTCTGAGGCACAGGTTCTGGATCCACATCTTCCGTCTGAAGCAGATCCTGCTCAGACTTCAGAATAGCCTGTACACTTTTCAAGCTAGGAGAAGGGGTGAAGGTCAGAGCTTTTCGACGGGCGTCCTCCAAGCGGACCACAGAATAGTGGTCAGACAGCTTTAGGAGGGCCATGCAGGATTTGTAACCCTGCTGCTCTACCTTGTGAGCAGTAAGGAATACTCGCACAACAGCGGCAGTATTTTCGCCAATAGAGGACGCCCAGCGAAGGAACCGTTCACTGTTCCATTGGAGGTAAGCGGTGTGCTCCGGAGGCATATGCTCCTTAAGCGTACTGTACTGATTGGGGCGGCCATACAGCCGAAGGTGGGAGGCCACTCTGGTACCGCAGAAATAGATTTCTACAGCGGAGCCGGTGAGTCGTACATCCACTTTCTGTTTGATGTATTCGTATGGGACCGAATAGTTCATGCGATCCACTGAAATGTGGTAGTTATATTGCACCGTGGCCGTTTTCCTTTCTGCCAGTTCAAACGGATTTGGCGGTAGCGGCAGAAGGAACAGCTTTTCTTCCTCAAAGTCAGAGGCTCTGCTGCCATCTTTCTTCTGAAACGGCTTGTGATTGAAGTCAGCCAGCTTTTCCCAGATTGCACGATTCAGTTCATCCAAGGAGAGAAACTGACGGTTCCGCAACGCAGCAAGGATCCAGGTGGAGACAACGCCAACGGAGCCCTCCACGAACGCTTTGTCCTTCGGTGTCCGTGGACGGGTGGGGATAATTGCGGTGCCGTAATGCTCCGCCATTTCCTGGTAGGCTTTGTTCAGGACGGTCTCCGTGCGGGTATTCTTGATGACGCCGGTCTTGAGATTGTCCGGGGTCAGGATTCGGGTGACTCCACCGAAATAGTTGTAGGCATGAACATGAGCTGTGATCCATGCTTCCTGCTTCATGTTGAGGAACGCTTCCGTATAGGCGTAGCCGCTGTACGGAAGCACTGCTACAAAGAGATAGGCGGGCAGGCGCTCGCCGGTGTCCGTGTCCGTAATCCCAGCGGTCTGACCGGCCCAGTCCACCTGGAGGTTCTCACTGGGCTTGTGCTCCAGGTGCATGGTCGCTTTCGTTTTGTGAACATAGTCGGCGTAGTACTTGTTGAACTGCGTGGACTTGTAGGGGAGCTCACCGTTTTGGCGGCACCGTTCGCAATACTCCACCCACAGCAGGCTGAGCGTGACGCCGCTCTTCTGCATTTCCTTGTGGACCCACTCGTAGTCCGGCATACTGTACCGCTGCCCCATAGATGTGGCAGGGTACAGCTTACGGGTCACTTCCTCAGAGCTAAGGTTCTTCACCGCATTCCACGAGAGGCCGTTTTCTTCAGCCTTGTGCAATGCCGTGATGACGGTGCTCCGGGCGCAGCCACAGCTCTCGGCGATGCGCGTTTTGTTGAGACCCAGACTATGAAGTCTGATGATCTCTTTGTAGTTGGTCATCGTGTTTTCCTCCTGTTGTTAGATTACATCTTTCGATGCAATTCCATTATACAGAGGGTGTCTGACCGGCGGCGAGAGTGTATGATTTCAGCGGTCAAGCTGTCTGACCTGTGCGGTCAAAGTGTCCGTCGGAGGGCGGCGTATTCACAGAGGCAAATTTGCAGTTTCCTTATTTTCAATCATCTGGCCAAAGTTAAATTTCCGCTGCCTGATTTTCAATGCGCTGATCATTAAAGGACTTCAGCGCTGTAAATGGTCCGTCACGTTGCAGACAGGCAATCTCGGCAAAAGCAGATGATAACTTAAGGCAAAAATGTACAGCCTTATGCTGAACCGGATTTTGACAAAGCTCACGGCGCTCCACACAACAAAAAAGCGACGGTCAAAAGACCGTCGCTTAGTGTTGGCGCTATCTATCTTCCCA
>DXUR01000495.1 GCA_019417795.1 Clostridiales bacterium
CAGCCCTCGTCCTCAAAGACAAAGTGGGCACTGCCGATGATGACCTTTTTGTCCTCTACCATAACGATTTGCTTTACCAGTGCCGCCCACTGCTCCGGGTAACATGCCAGCAGTTCTTCATGCCGCAGCTCCTGTTCATGGATGACAGGATGGTCAAAATGCCGCAGGTAGCGGAGGCGTTACTTTTTGCCCATTTTCAGGGCGTAAAAAATATGAATTTCCGTACCGGGCACATTGATCTGATCCGGCAGCGGTGTAATGAGATCGGAGTAAAACTGGTTTTTGCAGCTTTCCATGGTCACATAAGGCCGCCCGCCGCCCAACATGTCCATAAACGCCTGCACATAGGCTTCCGTCTGACCCATGCGTTTTTGAAGCTTTTTTTGCAGGATACGGCTTTTGAACTTTCCATCCCGGATGAAGGGATAGAGCAGGGGCAGGAGCAGCGCCGTCTGTAATTTTGCGGCGGCAATCGGCGATTGATCCAGATCGGAGCTGCCCAAAATGCCATAATCCATGTGGATGTTTTGCCGCGCCGCCAGCAGGCCCACAAAAGACCCCCCCCAGAGAACAGCCGTAAGCCCCATGGATATGACCGCTGCAATGTTCCTTGATGTACGCTTCTATTTTCTCTGTTTCCTCAGGCATGGTCGGAAACTCTGTGTTTTCCGTCTCATCAAAGCCGTCATAGCTGACGCAGAGTACTCGAAAATTCTTTTCCAGCAGCGGAATGACTCGCCCAAAATTGCCTTCCAATGGCAGCAGGTTCCGGGCAGCAGCAAAAGCGCCGGGGCGCTTTTTTTACCGAACTCGTAAACCTTCATCTTCCAACTCCCGCTAAGTATCTGCTGTTTGCTCTTTTTTCGGTATCATCCGATTCGTCATAGGCATCGTATGGGGCGTTGGGATCATGGGCTTTTTTCC
Source organism: Clostridiales bacterium (assembly GCA_019417795.1). Next base: position 925 of record DXUR01000495.1, read on the forward strand.
GAAAGGGGGAGCAAAGCTCATTTTTGTGTGCAAAAGCAAAGTCCATATTGTCCGTCCAGCCTGTGTGTCCGGTTATGAACAACGGATGTAAATCGCGCCTCCGCAGCTTTTCTTCCAGTGCAGTCAGAGATCGCACCGCCAGTTCATTATCCTCTGCCAAGGCGGAAATGAAGCTGTATCCGCCGTCCGCGCCGAACCAGATGGTGTCGCCGGTAAACAGGTAACGGTCATCGACAAGATACACCATATGTCCCCAAGTGTGGCCGGGAACGAGGAAGCATTCGATTTTGATGCCGTCAATGTTGATGACTTCCCCATCCTGAAGCAGCACTTTTTTGTTGTTGATCGTGACCTGCGGCAGCTTATAAAGATGATAGATGACCTTGCGGCGTACCTCTCCGGTCAGATAACGGTTTTCAACTTCCCCGATGTACAGCGCTGCGTTTTGGAACAATCCGGGGCTGTCCGCTTCCACCGCGCCCACATGGTCGGTGTCCTGGTGGGTGATAAGAATGTGCTGAACCGACTGTGGGTCGATTCCCAACCAGCCCATTTTTTCCGCCAGCCGGTCATAGTTGTACCCGGCATCGATCATAATGACAGCATTGTCCTTGCAGTAGAAGAAGATATTTGCTACCCATTCCCGCACGCAGGCAACGTTTTTATCGATCCAGCCGGTGTTCAGAGGCTTGAAGATCTCCTTGCCCCGGTACATCCGACTCATTGCTTTTCGTTGGAATTCCGTTGTTTTTTTCGACATGATCGCACCTCATTTTCGTGCCGTGACGCACAGCCAGCCTGCTTTATTCTTGTGTATCTGCACCTCGTGAAAGCCCGCCTGTTCCAGATATGCTTTCAGCTCGGTACCCTGATAGATGGTCATGCCGTTAATGATCTTCGTCCACTTCTCGTCCTTGTCTGTGTCGCCATTGCTCTCGTTGCAGATAAAAAATGTCCCGCCGGGCTTCAGCACCCGCCAGACCTCACGGAAGCACCGCGGCAGATCCGGCCAGAAATACACGGTTTCAAAGGCCGTGACCGCATCAAACCAGTTATCCGCGAACATCATATCTGCCACGCTGCCTTGCAGAACGGCGCAGCGACCATCAGCGATGGCGGTCTCGTTGACCTTTTTGGTTTTCTCCACGCTGACGGGCGAATAGTCGATGCCCTTGACGACACCCTGCGGGCATTTTTTCAGCAGCCGTCGGATATTTGCCCCGCCGCCGCAGCCGCAGTCAAGCACCTTATCGTCCGGAGCAAGCTCCAGAAAGCGAAGCCCCCACCGCGCCACAGGGCTGTGACTCAGGTTCATCATGACCACCATGAGCTTTCCGCCAAAGCCCGCAGGCTTGCGGGTATTCTCAAAAAAGGACATTGTAAAGCCTCCTTACGTTTTCTAATGGTAAGCCAGCCGGAGCGATTCCTCGCGGCGTTCGGATCATCCGGCGCCGATTCCGTTTCATTCCTCCGGCTTCAGGAATTTTTCCGCATAGTGATCGAACAGCTCCGGGTGCACCAAGACCAACTCTGCGTGGGCCATTTTGGGAATTCCGTGGACTCGAATCTGCGGAAAATAATGCTTCATAAACCGAATATTGTACCTACGGTCTTTCTTTTCATCGCAGCCGTACCAATAGGTGATTTTTGTGCCGCATTCGGCAGGCACTTTCGGCAGAGCGTAATTGTTGGCAGACCAGAATATGTTCCGGATCGTCCGGTTCGAGAAGGTTTTGAGGTACCGCTCCATCGCATTATACTCTTTCCTGCTGTCATGCCCCGGCGAAGTAAACCGTTCCGGCGGAAATGCCGCTTCCAGCACCTCACGGTTGCTTGCCACCGTTCTGAAGGACAACACATCCCGCGCCAGCAGCAGCTTTCGCACCAGAAACGGCAGGCGATAGGGAGTCATACCGCCGTCAATGATTGCCCGGCTAACGGAAATTTCCCCCAAGGCCAGCAAACGGGTCAGACACGCACCGCCCAGAGAGCAGCCGTAGGCAGCATCCAAATGGGAAATGCCGTGGACATTCAGATATTGGGTCACCTCGTCCACAGTCTGCTCCACGGAAGTAAAGTCTCCCGGATATTCCGGCTGGTGACCGTCGAACACCACCTGAAAAATACGCCACCTTTGGGACAGAACCGCAATGGTGTCCGCAAATGCCCATACGGGCTCTGCCGTGCAGGGAAAAAACAGCAGCGTTTCTCTATGCTCCCGTCCGCACTCCAAAATTTGCACCGTTTACTCCTCCTTCTTCACATATTCCGCATATGACCCGGCATTCCGATCCCGGAGGCCCTTGTGTTCTTGCATCGCTGTCATCCTCTTTC
>DXUR01000496.1 GCA_019417795.1 Clostridiales bacterium
CGCAGCTGCGGCGTCCACTTGGTAGCCTGTTCTTCAAAAGGGGTTACGCAAACAAGGCGCATGGCCTCGTCATTCTGCTTTGTGATATTGACGATTTCCCCGGCGTACAATCCCACGCCGGGGTCACAGGCAACTTGAAATTCTGTCACTCCACATTGACGCAGTTCCATAATACACTGAGCCAGTTCCAGTTTCATTCGGCGGCATTGGGTATCTTCCTCGTCAAAGCCCCACGGAAATCGCATGGGATGCTGACCTATAATCGCACAACGATAGTTCTCCATAACTGCGCCCTCTCTATCTCATAACTCACCAATTCCGTCATGTGCTTTCCTATACTATAATATTGCTCACTAATTAAATCAATAGCTCTCTGATACATACAGAAAAGAGATTTGGGAAACCGTATAATTTGCTTATCATCAGAAAGGCAGGACACCGCATGAGCAAAGAAGTTTCCTTCAAAAATCGTGACCGTTTCGTACAGCTTGGGATCGCCATTGCGGCGCTCCGTAAAATGCGTGGTCTGTCACAGGAGAAGCTGGCCGAGAAGGCCGGTGTCAGCCGCTCACTCATCAGCACGATTGAAGCGCCGAACATGGCTCACGGCTTCTCGCTGGATGTGTTCTTCGATATTGCCGATGCGCTGGAGGTCGATCCCGCTGACCTTATCAACGCTTCCGTATTCCCGGACAGGATCATAAAATCGAAATAGCTTTTAATGCGTCTCAAACTGAGACGCATTTTTCGACGATTTGTGCGCCAAGCCCCGTATCTGACTTACCTCTCATTTTACTGCATTGTGGGTATAATCACAATATGGTTTTCTCAGAATACCACATATAATTTCTTTATCAGACAGGAAATGTGGTGATGGAGATAGTCGATTACGGGCCGCTGTGGGAAACCATGAGACGAAACAATGTGACGCAATACCAGCTTTTGCAGAGCGGCATTGATAATCACACGCTCGACTCCCTCAAAAAGGGTGGAAACATCACCATGCTTACCTTGGAGAAGCTGTGCAAGATCATTGGCTGTACTCCGAACGATGTTGTATCCTTCAAGTAGCGGCTGCTGGCATTTTTGTTGGCAGCCGCTATTGTTTTAGAGCAAAATAAAAACAGGCCCACACTACCAAATATGGCAGTGTGGGCCTGAAATAATGTGTCTCGATTCAAGACGAATTCGACAGCAATCACAGACTGACGGGATCTTCGACTTCTTCAACGAACAGCCCCATGAGGTCATGGTTAGTCCCCACGTTAGTCACTTCAAAGTGATTGACGCAGTGCTGAAGCCACGGGAAAGTGTCGCTCATATCGTGGATCAGATCGAATATCTCCAAATCCGTTGTTTTGTAGCGGGAATGGTAGCCGGAATACTGTTCATGGGAAAAATTCCGTTTCGTCAGGAACTTTTTTATCAATTCGTAAGCGCCCTTTGGCCGGGTTTTGGAGTAGTATTCCTCCAAATCCTTGATCCGCAAATCAAAGTAGAGAGCCTTAAAACGCTTGGCTTCTTTCCTCGCCATTATGCAGCACTCTCACGGTGGGCATAGTGATAGAGAACATCCTCCACGATGAAGTCCGTCTCATTTTCACCGTCATCACTATTGTACCAAAGCCATTTGACAAGGTAGGCCATAAACCATTCCTTGTCCTTCAGGGTGGTGATGAGCCGGCCAAACGTACCATAGTCACGAGGCATCCCATTTCCGTAATAGCAGATCGTCCCATCAGAGAGCGTTTCTCTGCGAAAGCCATACTTGGTGAAGGATTTGTCCAACGCGGCATAGATGGACTCTGGAGCATACTTATGCTCCGCTCGCATCTGAGCATCGTTAAATTTGATTTCCAGCTTCAGCATGGTATCTCCTCCTGTCGGCCAAAAAAGTTCTTTTTATATTCATAGTATATAGGATACCCCCTCGATTTGCAATGTATTTCTCCGTCGAAAAAAGTCAATTATCTGAAAAGTAATCCGGCCGCGCAACGGAAATGAAACCGCTTGTGCCGGTAATGACCACATTATTAGCACCGCTGGCGCAGTGGATCACCAACAGACTGCCATCCTCGTCCCGGCCGCAGATAATGCCAACATGGGAATTGTCCGGGTAAAACACCAAGTCACCGGGCTGGGCATCCGACCATGAAATATCAGTGCAATACGAGTGCTGCATGGTGGCGCCGCCGCCATGTCCGATGATGTAGCTGCCGCCCGTGGCGTTGTAAAAGGCCCAATCCACGAATCCACTGCAATCTAACCCGTAGGGCCGATAGGTGCCGGTAGTGGAACTGCCTGCGGCTGTGACCTGCCGCAGCTCGCCCCAGCGGGAATCCCAGCCGATCACGAGGCTCTTGCCGCCCCAAAAGTATGAAACTTTTCCGTAAAGCATCAGAGCATTTTGAATGACCGCCCGGCGCTCCGGGGAAAGGTCTGCCGGGAGGTTCTGGAGGACTTCTTCTGCGTCCGCATTGGTAATCGTCAGGCTGGAGGCCAGCGAAGCCAACGTGGCCCGGTCTGCTAACAGCTCGTCCAAGGCTTCATTCTGGTACTTCGTAAATACATAGATTGTCCGCATTTCATCCGCTGTTTTCGGCGTGATGGTAATATGCAAAATGTACTCCGTCCAACCATCATCGTCTCCACTTCCGGGATGGTTTATCGTCTCCACCCAAGAGGTGATCTCCGTCATATCCCAGAACACGGCGGTCAGGCGGGCTACCCGGTCAGCATCCAGCGTGGCCACATCCACGCCATCATCCGTACCAGCAGTTTTAGCGGCAAAGACAGCCAGCACCTCCGGCCAATCCGGGGCCCGCCCTTGAATGTCGATGCTGTCATAGTCCCCGGCCTGTAACTCCTCCAGCTTGGCGTTGTAGGCGATATTCACCTGCGCCACGGCCTCAGCTACCGACACAGTATTCGGTGCGTTACGCTCTGCGGCAAAATACAGCCCAAAGGGTGAGCTTGCCACAGCCGCGATGATGATAATGACCACCAGCGCCACCAGAACCACCGTACCGCCAACGAAACCGGCCAAGGCAGAGATTAGGGCAGCAGCGGCACGGCGGAGTATCCCAGCTGTCCGTTTGAATAGCTCTACCGCTGTCTTGGCAACCTTTTTTGCCTGTGCCGCAGTCTGGTGGATCTGTTGCTGCGAAGCGGTTTTCTGCGCTGCTGATATAGGCTTTGCCGCAGTTTTGAAGGATGTACGCTTAACCTTTGGAGCAGGCAGCGGCTTTTCTGGCTT
>DXUR01000497.1 GCA_019417795.1 Clostridiales bacterium
TGGAAGTGGACGGAGCCGGTGAGGACGATGACAACGCCGCCGAGGTCATGTCCATCGCAAACGGCAACGGCTTGGAAAACCTCTACTGCAAGCACGACGGCTCTCTGGACGACGGCTTTGAGATGGTGACGCATCCCATGACGCTCGCCTACCATCAGTCAGAAATGCCGTGGGCAGCCATCTTGCAGAAGGCCGTACAGATGGGTTACACGAGCCATCAGGCGGGCACCTGCGGACTTCATGTTCATGTCAACCGCAATGCTTTTGGTGAGACGGAAGCACAGCAGGACGCCGTGATTGCCCGCATTTTATATTTCTTTGAAAAGAACTGGGAAGAACTTCTGAAGTTCAGTCGAAGAACGCAGCATCAGCTCGACCAGTGGGCGGCCCGTTATGGCTATAAGGACCAGCCAAAAGAGCTCTTGGACCACGCCAAGAAGAGCGCTCACGCCGGTCGCTATACCAGCGTCAACCTCACCAACAAGAACACCATTGAGTTTCGCATTTTCCGTGGAACCCTCAAATACAACACGCTCATTGCCACATTACAGCTCCTTGATCGGATCTGTGATGTGGCTCTTTTCATGTCGGACGAGGAGTTGAAAGCGATGTCTTGGACGACCTTTGTCTCTGGCTGCACACAGCCCGAGCTGGTACAGTATTTGAAGGAGCGGCGCTTGTATGTGAACGAGCCGGTAGAAAGCGAGGCGGAGGTCTGATATGTGCTGCTTATTCGGTCTGATCGACAGCCGGAACCAATTCGGTGCCAAGGAGAAGAGCCGCATCCTCTCCGTATTGGCGACGGAATGTGAAGAACGTGGTACAGACGCCACAGGCATCGCATACTGTTCTCACCGGCATCTGAGCATCTACAAACGTCCCATAGCGGCACACCGAATGCGGTTCCGTATTCCGGCAGACAGCAGGGCCATTATGGGCCATACCCGTATGACGACACAGGGCGATGCGCGGAAGAATCGAAACAATCACCCGTTCCTCGGCTACATAGAAAACAAGCCGTTCGCCCTTGCACACAACGGCGTTCTCTGGAACGACGGCATTCTTCGCCGCACCAAGCACTTGCCGAAAACAAGGATCGAGACGGACAGCTACGTGGCCGTCCAGCTCATTGAGCAGAAAAATGCCCTCGACTTTGACAGCCTTAAAGACATGGCGGAAACGGTCGAGGGCTCTTTTACATTCACCGTACTGGACCAGCGGGAGAATCTGTACTTCGTGAAGGGGGATAATCCGCTGTGTCTCTATTACTACCCACACTGCGGCCTGTACCTGTATGCGTCCACCGAGGCTATCCTGAACCGCGCGCTGAAACGGCTGCATCTGCCCATCGGCAAGCCGGAGCGCGTCGAGCTGAACTGTGGAGATATTTTGAAGCTCCGTCCCTCTGGGCAAATGGAAAGGTCCTCTTTCGACGCGGCGAACCTGCTTTGCCCATGGAGCAGCTTTTCGCTGTATCCCGTGCAGAGAAAGGCCGTCCCGCAGCAGCACAGAGCTGAGCAGGAATATCTGGACACGCTGAAAGGCGTTGCCGCCTACTACGGCTACGCACCAAGCTCTATTGACGAGCTGCTGGACGTGGGCTTTTCCACCGACGAAATTGAAGAACTGTTATACGAAAGGATGATCTACTGATGAGCATTTACGAGATTGACGCGAAGGTCAAAGAGTTAAAGGAACTGCGAGACATGGAAGCCGAGGTAAAGTCCTCCATCGCGGCCATTGAAGATTCCCTGAAAGCTGAAATGCTGGCAAAGAACACGGATGTGCTGTCGGGAAAGGACTACCTCATTACTTGGAAAACCATCATTACGAACCGTTTTGACAGCGCCGCCTTCAAGCTGACGCACGCAGATCTGTTCAATCAGTTCAGCCGCAGCACCACTACACGGCGTTTTGTCATTGCGTAAGGGGGATTGCTCATGCAAGTTGTTATTGTGGAACCTGAAAAGAAACCAGTCGTGCAGAACATCGACGATACCCTTACTTCCATGCAGCAGATCGTCGGTGGAACCATTCAGGCGGTCTATCCTTTTGAGGAACCGGTCGCCCTGATCTGCAACGATGAGGGAAAGCTGCTGAACCTGCCGCTGAACCGCGCGCTGCGGGACAGCAATGGAGCTATCTACGACATCGTGGCGGGGACCTTCTTCCTCTGCGCGGCTCCTGCTGACAGCGACCGCTTTGAAAGCCTGACCGATGAGCAGGCGCAGACCTACATGGAGCGCTTTGCGATGCCAGAGCAGTTCATCAAGGTCAACGGTGCTATTGTCGTCCTGCCGTACCTGTAGGGTGTCCCGTTAGGGCATACCCCAGCGAGACGCAAAAAAAGAGTCCCATTAGGGTCGCTTTCCGCATTTTGGAACGTTCCATCTGCGGAGAGTACCCTAATGGGACATTTTGTTGAAAGGAAATTATTTTGTGAAAATCGGATATATCAGGGTCAGTACACAGGAACAAAATACGATTCGCCAGGAGGTTCTGATGGACTCTCTTGGTGTGGATGAAGTTTATATCGACCGCACGAGCGGCAAGGACACCAATCGTCCGGAGCTGAAAAAGATGATAGACTACGTGCGCAGGGGCGATACCGTCATTGTTGAATCCATCAGCCGCTTTGCCCGTAATACGCGCGATCTGTTGGAGCTGGTAGAAAAGCTTTCTGAGAAAGGAGTGGAGTTCGTCAGCAGAAAAGAATCCATTGACACTACGACGCCGACGGGGAAATTTATGCTGACCGTCTTTGGTGCCGTTGCCGAGCTGGAGCGGGAATATATTTTACAGCGTCAACAGGAAGGCATCGCCATCGCCAAAGGACAAGGAAAGTACAAGGGCCGCAAGCCGATTGAACGGGCAAATTTTGACGCTGTTGTAAAACAGTGGCAAGATAGACAAATTAGCGCAACAGAAGCAATGAAAACACTGCGCATGACGAAAAGCACATTTTATCGAAAGGTCAAAAAAGCCAACAGCACCGCGCCGGAACAACGCTAAGATCAGACGGAAGCTTTGACAGACCAATAGAAGAAATGGCTGCCCCAAATCCGCCGCAGCCATTTCTTTTAGGTGAGTCCTTCGCCTTTTTTTCAAAAAGCTCGTCGATCGTACAGCTGAGCAGCTGCGCCAGCTTCGGCAGCTTGTCCGCGCGGGGAATGTTCTCGTTAATAAACCATTTGTTGACCGTGCTGCTGTCAACGCTGAGTTGATCGACGAGATTGCGCCGTGGCAGAAC
>DXUR01000498.1 GCA_019417795.1 Clostridiales bacterium
GATGAGAACGCTGTCCGCCGCCAGCGGGCCAACGGCGTCCGGCGTCATGGCGGCGTTCCCCAGCCCCGCCACCAGCACCGGGCCGCTCTCCGGGATCAGCTCCCGCAGCTGCTGGCCCACGGCCCGGACGGCCCGCTCGAAAAAGTCCTCACCCCGCTGCCAGAAGGCGGTGAGGTCCAATGTCCGGTAGCTGCCCGCCGGCTTGCCCAGAGCCTCTTCTCCCCGGCGGTCCAGAATGTCCACCCGGGTGAGGGGATAGCCCTGGCATTTTTTCTCCCCGGCCTTCACCCCCGGCAGCTTCGTGGTCCGTCCGGCGGATTCCTGCCACAGCTCCCGGGCTTCCAGGGCCAGGTCCGTTCGTTTTACAAACATTTTTTGTCCCCCTGACACAAAATCTAGTGGTATCGGATCTAGCTTTTACAAAGATATTCGCTCTATGCAAAAAATTATAGAAAAATCAAAAAAAGGCTTGCTTTTTTGAAACTTCTCTGCTAAAATATCATTCTGCACGGTGGAAAAATCTGAAGCCGCGTCAAGAAATGCCAGGAGGAGGTGTTTGGTTTGCCGAATATCAAGTCTGCCAAGAAGCGTGTCCTCATCGGTGAGGTCCGCAACGCGCGCAATAAGGCTACGAAGTCCGATCTGAAGACTGCCATCAAGAAGTTCGAGGCGGCTGCCGCTGAAGGCAATCGCACCGAGGCCGATGGCGCTTACAAGGTCGCGGTCAAGAAGGTCGATCAGGCTGTCGCTAAGGGCGTTCTGCACAAGAACACGGCTGCTCACCGCAAGAGCGCTATGACCCTGAAGCTCAACAAGATCGGTTAATAGGCCAAACAAAAGGACATCCGTCAGGATGTCCTTTTTTGTTTTGCCTTAAACTGACCTTATAAAATTTTGCAATTCTGAATATTGAGATAGTATCAAGCTGGGATATAATGAATGCAAGAACAGGCGGTAAACGCCGGAACAGGTGAAGTGCAATGGAAAATCAGAAGGTAAGAAAGTTAGTTCTCAGTGCTTTGATGGCCGCCCTTGTCTATGTGGCTACCAGCATCATTCAGATCCCGTCCCCCGTCAACGGCTATGTGAATCTGGGCGACTGCTTCGTGCTGCTCTCCGGTTGGCTGTTGGGGCCCTGGTACGGTGCGGCGGCGGCCGGTATCGGCTCCATGCTGGTGGATCTGCTCAGCGGCTACGGACACTATGTTCCCGGCACCCTGATCATTAAGGGCCTTGACGCCTTGGTAGCGGCGCTGATCTTCCGGGCCTTGGGCCGCGGGAAGACTGCCATGCTGATCAGCGGCATCGTGGGGGAGACCATCATGGTCCTGGGCTATTTTGCCTACGCTTCCATGATCTTGGGCAAGGGTCTGGCGGCGGCCGCCAGTATTCCCGGCAATATCGTTCAGGGGATCGCCGGTATCGCCATCGGTCTTGCGCTGGCTGTGCTGCTGCAAAAGGCAAAGGCGCCTGCGCTGAGCGGTCTGGAACTGTAAACGAAAAAATAAGGCGGCCGTGTGAGAAAAATTCTCACACGGCGCCTTGTGCGTAAAACAAAAGGGAGGCTTATATATGGCAGGAACTACGGTACATACGTTGGAGAATCAGCAGCTTTTGGAACAGGTAGAGCGGGAGTCCGCCGCTGCGGCCCGCCAACTGGCGGAGACTGCCCATCTGCGGAAGGGACAGCTCGTGGTCATCGGATGCAGTACCAGTGAGGTGGTAGGGCATCAGGTGGGAAGCTGGTCTACACCGGAGGTGGCGGATGCCATTTTCCGGGGCCTTGACAGTGTGTTCGGCCCCATGGGCGTCTACATGGCCGCCCAATGCTGCGAGCATCTGAACCGGGCTTTGATCGTGGAATACGAGGCGGTCCCCGGCGGGGAGATCGTCAATGTGGTGCCCCAGCCCAAGGCGGGCAGCTCCTTCGCTACCGCCGCTTACAAGGCATTTCGGCATCCTGTGGCGCTGGAGGAGATCCGGGCAGACGCAGGACTGGACATCGGCGGCACCCTCATCGGGATGCACTTGAAAAAGGTGGCGGTGCCGGTGCGGCTGGAGCAGGATCACATCGGTCAGGCCATTGTGCTGGCGGCCCGGGTACGGCCCAAGTTCATCGGCGGTGACCGCGCCGTTTATGATGAGACCATGAAGGAGGGCTATCCTGATTTTACGGATTGATCGGATATCTGCTTTCCTTACGCGCAATTATTTTATGGGAAAGAGGCCCCGGGAGAAAGCGGTTTCTCCCGGGGCTTTTCATGCAGTTCCGCTTTGAGATCGTATCCAATGGCGTCAGGTCCCCCTGTACTTTCGGGGGAGCAAAGTGCAGATTGGAACTTGCTGCAGCAAAAAACAGCTCCGGTCCGTACTGGACCGGAGCTGTTTGCTCACATTTTAAAGCTGCTTGACCGTGTAGTAGACAGCCAGTGCGAAGACCACCGCTGCCAGTGCCCACATGGCGTAGTAGGAGATGCCACCGCCCAGCAGAGAGGCCAGCAGAGCCAGCGCGGAAAGACCGCAGGATGCATATACCGGCAGCTTGTCTGCCTTGGGGGGCAGAAGCTTATTCAGCTTGCCGTTCTTGGTCAGCACGGCGAGAGCTGCCAGCAGGACCAGATAGATCACAACGCAGATCTTGACGGTGGTGCCCACATACATGCTGGAGCCGTACCGACGCACGCCCCACAGAACAAAGAGAGAGGCACCCAGCACCGTCAGAGCCAGTGCACATTCCCGGTCATACAGCGCCCAGAGGATCCCCAGCAGCATGATGACCGGCACAACGATTGTCATAAAAGAGAGGATGGCCATATTCCAGCGGACCAGAGCCGTAGCCGCACCCACAAAAGCGCCTGCCGCAGCAAGGATCCAAGCGGACTTCTGCTTCTTGGCGCTGCCCCGCAAAACCAGAGCGGCGATCACGCCCACTGCCAACACACCCGCGCCGATCCCGGCCAGAGTCCAGAGGTAGTGATCATACCAGGCGATCCGGGTCAGTTCAGAGTCAGCATTGATATAAAAACGACGCAGGATCAGTAAATACAGTTCTGCTACGCAGCCAGCCAGAAAAAATTTCATTGCTCCATTCATGGGTTCGTCCTTCGGAGCGACCTTTTTATTCGGATTTTTTGCCATCTATTAAAACCTCCAGGGTTATATTTCCCAAAATGCGGGCAGTCCATTCCGGACCGTTTCCCGCCGACACACGTTCATAGTATACCAGCCTCTTTTCCAATTTGCAAGGAA
>DXUR01000499.1 GCA_019417795.1 Clostridiales bacterium
GCCATCTTCGCCCTGCAGGACAGCTTCGGCACCGCCTGCAACGTCACCGGCGACGGCGCTCTGACCCTGATGCTGACCGGCTACGCCGAGAAGCACGGCATCCAGAACAACGACAACATCCAGAGCCCCATCCTGTAAAGACTGCTTCAAAGGATCTGAGCGCATTTCCCTGAAAATACCAGAAACCGGGCTGCGTCCCCCATTCTGACCAGCCCGTGATATGCAAAAGGGGCCTCCTGCAAAGGAGGCCCCTTTTGTTATGCATGGATTTACTGATCGGGAAAAGGGCAAAGTGTGTCGCTGACGCCAGAGATATAATTCATATCGACGTCGTAGAATTTCGCCAGCTGGATGAGGCACTCGACCGGGATGCGCACTTTGCCCTTTTCGTAGTCGGAGTAGGTGGTCTGTGCAACGTGAATGGCATTTGCGACCTGTGTCTGATTGAGGTCGTGGTCGTTGCGCAGTGCCTTGATGCGTTCTGTGTATAGCATAGGATTCACCTCTTTGTAGAAAGTCTACAAAGGATGGCCCGAATATCTTGATTTTTAACGGATAATCCGTTAAAATAAGAGCCAAGACAGAGACTTGGGCGGAAGGGCTTGAACTACTGACGGAAAGGATGGGCGAGATGAACATATGCTCTGAAGCGGTGATAGATTCAATTCGACAGGGAGTTTCAAATATTCCACCAGAGAGCGGGGGAATATTAGGCGGAAGAAATGACGTGGTTACAAATATCTGCTTGGATAAAGGAATATTGGGTAAACATCCTTGCAGTTATACACCTGATACACGCTTCCTGAATCAGAAAATCAACCAATGGGCTGAAACTGGGATACAGTTTATGGGAATGTTTCATGTGCATTTCGGCGGCACAGAAAGCCTTTCCGAAGGAGATAAAGAATATATCGTTCGCATTATGGAAGTAATGCCGAAAAAAATTGGTTGTCTGTACTTTCCTGTTGTTGTAATGCCGGAGCGTAAGGTGGTGGCATATAAGGCAGTACGCAACAATGAGAAAGTCGTGATAAAAAGAGATTGTATCAAATGTCAAGGAGGAACTTAACATGAAGAACGTGAAAAACAAGAAAATGATGGCTGTTGTTCTGCCGGAGGGATGCTTCTACGGAAATTGCAGTGACTGCGTCTATGCTGACCGGAGTGACTGGAGAGACGGCGAGGTATACTGCCTTTGCGAGAAAGGCTGGACACACGGCTATAATCGCCCGAGTGACCGGAACGGTTGTGCCTACTATGAGGAACGCTGATAACGAAAAAAGGGAGAAAGAACTATGACGGTTGCATTGTGCATGTTTGCCCTTTGGGCATGGGGCGGATGGATCTCGTGGAAGGGCATTGAAAACGGAAATGGCTGGATCGGTGTTATCCTTTCCGAGAAAATACGCAAAAGTCTGAACAAAAAAGAAAACTGGTGGAAAAAGGCGCTTCTTTCGGTGGCATTCGGCTATGTTGCAATGGGTGCAAAGGTGATAGAGTGGATTCTTACTTTTGTCATGCGCATGGTGGACGGCTCGCTTTTTAGATGAGCTGCTTTAGAAGGAGACAGTCAAAATGAAAAATATCACGCGACGTGGATTCCTACAGCTTACGGCGGCGACGGCTCTGGTGTGTGCAACAGCTCCGCTGACGGGATGCGGGAAGAAAAATATTAAAAAACTTGTACTGGGTGACTGGTACATGGAAGGCTATAGCCGACTGGAGTACGCAATATATGATGATGGAAGCTGTCAGGTTCGGAGTGGGTATGGCCTTGGAAAATGGTCGGTCGTAGATGACGACAAACTTAGAATTTCAGATTTTTATGGGCAGACACTGATTTACAAAATTGAAAAAATCAGTAAAAAGTCAATGACGCTTAGACTGATTTGGGATGGAAAGGAAAGCGAAACAACAGATACATTCTACCACACGGCAGAAGAGGCAGAAAAACATTGATCGCTGTTGAAATGCTAAGATTAAGAGGTGAATCGTGATGAAAAAAATAAAAATGAGCGATATTTTGCTGACGGTTTGTGCGATAGCTATCGTTTGTGGTATCGGAAGTTTGACACTTCGCGGAAAGAAGACTACAGAAAAACTCATAATCGGAGATTGGTATCAGCAGTGGTCGGATAGCTTGACTTTTTCAATTTATGATGACGGAACGGTTAATGTTCCTGGTTCCTATGGTCTTGGAAAATGGTCTCTAGTAAACGATAATCAGCTGATCCTTTCGGATTTTTATGGAGAAACGATTATCTTGAAGATTGAGAATATTGATGCCGACAATATGGAGGTCCGACAGGTAATCGATGGAAAAGAAAGTCAAGAATCAATCACATTCTGGCACACCGCAGATGGCGCACAAACGATACGAGTTAAGGGCTACCATTAAAAACTTTAGGAAGGTGAAGAAATGTTGAGTAATATGAATCGTCGTAAATTCCTGAAGCTCACTGGCACCGTGGTGCTGGCGACATCTGTTGCGGGAGCACTGGGCGGATGTAGTGGTGGCGGTAGCAGCGCACCTACACCGCCCTCTCCTGAAGAAGAGAGAATAGCGCAAATTATCCTGGATTCGATCAATGCTGCACGCAAAGAAGTTGGATTGGACGGCACAGTTCAAGAAGTGGATAAAATAAGCCAGCTTTCAGCACAGCGTGCGCTGGAAATGATGAACGGAAAAAAGCACGACGAGCTTTCACCAGTTCCGCAGGAGTTCAAAGACGGCGGAAAAGGCTACAAGTATGGTGGAAGGGAAAATTGGACAGTAACAGGACTTCCGCGAGACCACTTCACGAAAAATCAGCTGACAGAATACTTCCGAAACAATTTTCAGACGGAACTGAATACACCCGGTAAGACGACGATTCGGGAAGATGTATATGTAGGAATCAGTGTGCAGGAACAGGGTGACTATGTGTGGTATGATATAATCTTTGCACACGAGGGATGACCAAAGGTGCGGCTTTGCAACAGGCAGACCGAGCACAGAAATAAGATAAGGCCGCAGGAAAAGCGCCGCTTCCTGCGGCCTTTTGCTTGCCAAAGATTCAAAAATCATACAAAACCTTCTTTATTTTGTCATAACTGTCCCGTATAATAGAATATGAGTTAAACTCGGGATCGCAGCCGGTGCCCGTGCGGGGCTGGCTTTGGACTGGATAGAGGAGGAACACTCACATGGCAAACGAAAAGATCCTCGTCGTGGACGACGATACCAACATCTGCGAGCTGCTGCGGCT
>DXUR01000005.1:0-2411 GCA_019417795.1 Clostridiales bacterium
ATTTTTTAATAGGCGGTGAGAAAATGGAAGAGCGTACTTATTTGAGCGGCACCAGTTTGGCCGGTATGTCCCCTACCCGCTCTCGTGTGGAGAACGACTACTATGCTACTCCGTTCGAGGCGACAGAAGCCATCCTTAGCCGAGAAGAGCTGCACGGCTCCATTTTGGAGCCTGCGGCTGGTGAAGGGCATATCAGTAAGGTGCTTCGGGAACATTATCCCAACAGTCAAATTATCTCTACTGATCTGGTTCAGAGAGATGATAGGTTCGGATGTGGTATTGTTGGCGGGGTGGATTTCCTCACTGAGAACTATCCCGAAAAATTCAACAACGTCATCACGAACCCTCCGTTCTCTTTGGCGAAAGAGTTCGCTGAGAAAGCTCTGGAGGTATCCACTGGCAAGGTAATCCTGTTCGCCAAGATCCAGTTTCTCGAAGGACGGCAACGTAAGGATTTCTTTGCCACCCACCCTCCGAAAGCCGTGTATGTATTTTCAAAACGTGTCAATCCTTTGAGAAACGGATTGGAAGTTGACGAAAATGGTAAGCCCTGGTCAAGTACCATGTGCTTCGCTTGGTTCGTATGGGAACATGGCTATACCGGCGAACCTTGCATTCGTTGGATTTAATTTGTGACAAAGTAAATTAAGAGGTGCAGCTATGAAGATGGATAAGGTTGCCGGCAGCGGCAACGACGAGTTCTATACACCGGAGTATGCGATTACCCCGTTGTACAAGTATCTCCCACCCCCCCCGTGACAATTTGGTGCCCGTTTGACACTGAGGATAGTTTGTTTGTAAAGCTCTTTCGGCAACGTGGCTATACCGTAATCGCAACACATATTGCAAACGGTCAGGATTTTTTCGCTATTGATCCGCCGAAGTGCGACTACATCATCAGTAACCCTCCGTACTCCCTCAAAGGTGAAGTGTTTGAGCGGCTGTTCCAGTTGAATATACCCTTTGCTATGTTAGTAGGGGTCGTCGGACTCTTCGAGAGTCAGAAACGTTTTGAGATGTTCCGTGAGCATGATTTTGAAATCATGTATCTCAATCGGCGCGTATCTTACTTTAAGAATTACGCTGACCAAAAGCCGTCTCTAAACCCACCGTTCAGCAGCGTCTATGTATGTAAAGGGATGTTGCCTAAACAGATTATCTTTGAAGAAATTCAAAAAAACGCATAATAGCAACAAAGAAAATTATTGACTTTATGGAGACAGTATGATAGAATGGAGATAGCTCAAGGGAATTTGTAAATCCCTTAACCTTCCATTTAGCAACAAAGAAAACCAACATAGGAGGAACTAACTTGGATTACCGAACTGCCCTTTTCTGCGAGTTCGATCGTTACGCCGCAGAAAGCTATTGCGCCGTTCATGGTGTTGATCCTACCCTTAACATCGGAGATATTACCAAAGCCGATGAGAAGGTTGTGCCGGATTTCAATGTCATGTTCGGTGGAAGTCCGTGTCAGGATTTCAGCATAGCGGGCAAACAGGGGGGGCTGCATGGACTTGTAAGCATTGCGGCCACGTATATAATCCCCTGGAAGCTCACTATGATCAACGCGACCATTGCCCTAAGTGCGGATCAACTGAAATCGAGAAGACCCGCTCTTCCTTACTGGTCGAATGGCTGCGTTTCCTAAGAGAAAAGAAGCCTCGCTTTGCTATCTACGAGAACGTTAAAAATATTACCGGTTCTCGCTTCTATGCCACTTTTAACCTCTTTGTCAAAGAGCTGGAAGACTACGGTTACAACGTCTACTGGCAGGTTCTGAATGCAAAACACTACGGAATCCCCCAGAATCGTGAGCGTGTTTACTGTGTCATCATTCGTAAGGATTTAGATAATGGGAAGTTTAAGTTCCCGTCTCCTATCCCTTTGAAAAAAGCGCTGGTAGATATGCTGGAGGATAAGGTTGACGAGCGATACTACCTGCCTGATGACAAGGTAGCTGCCATGATAACCCCCCCCCGTTCAGACAAATCAGTAACACCGTCCGCACCAGCGGAAGAGGTTCCACAGACCACCACTGCTGGGACTTGCTCACTTGCCGGTGTGAAGCTGAGTAAGAAAGGCACCCAGTTTGAAGGATACTGTGAGACGGCCTTGACTTTGCTGGCCCGTGACTATAAGGGCTTTGGAAATCAGCAAATGACAGGAGTTATGGAGCATAATGAGTAAGCGATATATTATCCCTGCTGCAATTCGTGGAAGATATGGGGGGGTAAGATAATACAGCGTTTGGAAGTTCGCCCTAATATGTGTACCAACACTTTGACGGGTGTTCAAAAAGACAACGTGTTGATAGAGATAAATGAAAGCGAGGAAGCCAATGTGAAAATCGTATGTGAGCGTCGATGCGATGAAGGTGTGCGTTTTTTCAAAGATAATGTCTGCGGCAC
>DXUR01000005.1:2511-14885 GCA_019417795.1 Clostridiales bacterium
CAGGAAGGTGGTTGGATTTGTCCAACTATCACTGCAACAGAAACCGGCATTTGTCGGATAGAAAGAGGTGATTCATATGAGCATTGCGTTGAGAAACCGCCGTGAAGCATATGACCAGATCGAACCGAAGCGTCCTAATCGTAAGGCTATGATTTTGGATATTCTGACCAGCGGTGATCCTGGCGGTATGACTGCTGATGAGATTGGCGAGAAGCTGGTCTCTGAGGGTAAAATCCCCACCAACAGTCCGAACTTCACACGGCCTCGTCTGACAGAGATGAAAGCCGAGGGCAAGGTTATGATCGTCGGCAGGCGTCCTGGCAAGTCTGGGTGCAATACGGCAGTCTGGAAGGTGAAGCGCTGATGTATGGCGAATACACCTGTCTGGACTGCGGCAAAACCTTTGACGATCCAAAGCGATGGGAAGAACGCCATGGGTTAGATTCTCCGCCCTATGAGGATTTCAGCGGTTGTCCTTACTGTGGCGGAGCTTATACCCGTACTATCCTTTGCGATGCCTGCGGAGAACCGATAGTTGGCGATTATGTCAAAATCCAAACAACTGGTGACTGCTATTGTGATGAATGCTTCATGATGAAGTCGCTGGGTGAAGATGATTCATGAGAAGAGGTCGTGAAATGAAAACCTCAGTCAAACGGCGTGCGAAAAACTGCATACGGGGAGCGGTTTTATTGGCCTGTTTCATTGCCGTCTGGTATGTGGCCTCGTGCTTCACTCAACCGCTGTTTATCCCCGCCCCTGCTGCCGTCTGGGAAGCAATCGTCGGGTTGGCAGAGACAGGCCAGTTACAAAAAGGACTTGCCTACTCTTTCCTGCGGATTACTGGCGCGTCTGCTCTTTCTATGCTGGTAGCAATTCCCCTCTCCCTTCTAATTTATGGCGTGAAGCCTATCAAGGAAACTATCATGCCGGTTGTTTCCTTCTTACGGTATGTTCCCGTAACCGCATTTTCTCCGCTCCTGATCCTATGGTTTGGGATTGGGGAGCAGATGAAAATTTCGTTCCTATTTATTGCAACGTTTGTTTACTTGCTGCCGTCGATCCTGCTTTGCTTTGACGACGTACCGCAAGATCTGATGGATACGGGCAAGACAATCGGAATGACCAGTTGGGAGACAATCAAAGAAATCTTGCTCCCCGCATCGCTCCCTTCAATATTCAGTACGTTCCTGATGATGTATGGCATTGGCTGGACATACTGCGCCGTGGTAGAAGCAACCAACGCTAAGTATGGCTTGGGCTTCATCATCAATGTAAGTTCTGCCAGAGGCCGTACCGCCGTGGTGTTCGGAGCAATCATCGTAATCATGTTGTTCAGCTTCGTTTTTGACAAGCTGGGGAACTTGCTGATCCGAAAGATATTCCAGTGGAGGTACTGCGATGATCAAGTTGAATGATCTGGCTATTGGGTACAACGGCGAAGCAATTCTGGAACACATCGACCAGGAATTTGACGACGGTTTGATTTACGGCATTTTGGCGAAGTCTGGTGCCGGTAAGACGACCCTCCTCAAAACCATTGCCGGCCTTCTTCGCCCCGTTCATGGTAAGGTTATCATTGATGGCACTACCTATCGGAACGCCGACAAGAACCCTGTGTACATGATGCACCAGCGCTATTCCAACTTCGGCTGGCTTTCCTGCACAGAGAATGTGCTGATTGCCCAACGGGACAAAAAACTCCGTAATCGCAATGACGCTATCAAGGTACTTGCAGCGGTTGGGTTAGAGCAGTATGCAGATAAATGGCCGTCTCAGCTCTCAGGTGGTATGCAGCAGCGCCTTGCGTTGGCAAGAACGCTGTATGTCAAGCCGAGATACCTGCTTATGGATGAACCGTTATCCGCTTTGGACGACAAGACCCGTAGCAAAATGCAGCGTTTGATTTTGGATATCCATGCTGAGACAGGCAACACAATCATTATGGTAACGCACAGCCAGGACGAGGCGTTCAAAATGTGCGATAAAATAATTAAATTTGAAACGAGAGGAGCTGTAACAAACCATGGCAGGTTTATTTGAACGCATGGGGCTGGTTCGTACCGAATACGAAGGTATGCCTGAAATCCCCATGCAACCCGTATCCGAGCCTATGTACGCGCCTGAGACGCCGGTAATTGACGCTGCTCAGGTGTCCTATGATGATGTGATCGCATCCATCTATCAGCAGGGCGATATCGACGACGAGAACTCGATCTTTAAGATCAAGGCGTATATCGACATTCTGCCCCAGGACATGACTAAGGCTAAGAAACAGGCGTCCATCGCCGGCATTCTCAGTGTCAACGGGATCAATGTGGATGATCTCATTGAGGACGGTCTGAAGCGTGGTCGCGTCTTGGACACTGCCGAGGATAGTATCAGGGCAGAAAACGACGCACTGATTGCTGAGACCGAGGCGGACATCGAACACCTGAAGTCTCTGATCGAGCAGGCGGAAGCCAGAATTGAGGACTCCAAGCAGAAGACCTCTGATTCCAGCACCGCCATCCAGAAGGAAAAAGAAGCTATCAGTCAACTCTTGGAGTTTGCGAACGGCGTTGCCGGTAAGGAAGGAGCACAGTAATGGGCGTTGTGATTGGAGCGGTAGCGGTTGTATTTGTGCTCGCCCTGATCATCTTCCCCGGCGTCCGGGGTAAGCTGAAAGTCCTCGTTGGAGGGTTCCTCAACATCTTTGTGGAGGATATCGCCAAGACACCCGAGGGTGCCAAGGCTGTCTTCCAGCAGGCTATTGAGGAAGTGCAGGAGCGCTACAACAAGGCCGGTGATACCCTGAATCGGTTTGTGGGCGAGCAGTCCTCCGTCCAGAAGAACCTCAACAAGCTGTATGGAGAACTGAAGGACGTTGAATCAAAGTGTGAGTCTCTGGTCAGATCTGGCAATATGGCCGATGCTGCCATCTTTTCAACCAGGCGTGAGGAAATCCTGTTTGAAATCTCCCAGAAAGAGGGATACCTGCGAGAGCTTGAACCCATGGTAAAAGAGGCTCAGACCGTTTATGAAGCGTACGACAAGAAGCTCCGCGAGCTGAAAAAGCAGAGCCGTATGACTGTCGAGGAAATGAAACTCCGTGGCAATATGAAGGATCTCTTGGGCGATCTGGACGAGCTGCGCCGTGACTCTGCCACTGATAAGCTCTTGGGTAGTGTCCGGGACGGCGCGGAGGATCTTCGCAAAGAGGTTGATGGTGCGATTGTCGTTCACGCAAGCCGTACCACCACCAAAATGTCAATGGCTGAGAAAAATGCGGCGAAAGCTCAGTCGGATGCTTACCTGCAGTCTCTCGCCACAAAGTATAGCGGGAAGCCGGCTATACAGGCTCCACGGTCTGGCGTCACCTTCGACGCTCCTAAATCCAAAGTGAAAGAGGAAAGGAAGTAACTTACCATGAAGAGAATGAAACTCACTACCGCTGGCCGTGTGGTGATCTTCGTCATCGTGCTGGCGCTCCTCGCCGGTATCGGCGGCTTCGGCTATAACTACTACAAGAACAACATCGCAGACGACAAGCCCATCAGTTCGGGCACTCAGTCTGGCAGCACGTCCCAGAAGCCCACAACAAAGCCCTCCGCCGGCAAGACGGACACCTCTGACCCCGTGATTAACCTGTCTCTGGATGAGTGGGTAGGCTGGAAGCCTATTATCGACGCCAACCAGGGCTTGACCACGCAACCCGGTTCAATTTTCGACCAGCTGGGCATTAAGGTCAACATCAATATCATCAATGACGCAACCGCCAGCAGCAACGCTCTGATTACCGGAGAGTTGAATGCTGCGGGTTATACCACCAACCGTACCGCGTTCCTATCTGGTAAGTTCCAGGAGGCCGGATTGGATGTGGTAATGCCGGTATTCACTAACTACTCCGCTGGCGGTGACGGCATTATTGCTAAGTCCGGTATCGATACCGTAAATGATCTGCTGGGCAAGAAGATCGGCGTTCCCAGATTCAGCGAAGCCCAGACGCTTGTGGCATGGTTTGTTAATAAGAGCGACCTGTCCGATGCTGACAAGCAGTCTATCATTGATAACATGATCCTTTTTGACGATGCGTCTGAGACGGGTGAGGCATTCTTCGCCGGCCAGCTGGACGTGGCAGCGACTTGGCAGCCCTACCTGTCTTATGCAACCGAAAACAGCGGTGCGCACATCATGTTCTCTACCACCGCCTCTAAGAGTCTGATTATGGACGGTATTGTATTCCGTTCCGACTTTGCCCAGGCATACCCCGACGTTGTGACCGCCTTTATTGATGGTATCTTCCAAGCCAACGCAATGTATACCACTGAATTTGACTACATCCGCTCTGTCATGCCTATGTTCGCCGGCGTTTCTGACGAGGAAATTAAGGCTCAGTGCGGCGACGCCGAAATGATGGGCTACGCCGAGAATAAGGAAGTGCTGGACTCCACTGCTCCTTCTGTCTACTTCGATATGTGTGATATCTGGGAGTCTTTGGGCGAGACGGTCAATCGCAAGGCGGCTATGACGCTCTTTGATAACCAGTATCTGCTTCCTCTGGCAAGCAAGTATTCTTCTACCTCTGCCTCTACCAGCAAGCCCGTTGAGCTGACCGAGGAGCAGAAGCAGGAAATCGTCAATTATGAGGCGCTGCTGAGCAAATCCATGACCGTTGAGTTTGTGGCTGATACCGCTCAGTTCAAGAACCCCGAAGAGGCATACGCCATCATGGATGAGTTCGTCTCTATCGCCAATACTCTGGATGGCGCGATTATCCAGGTAGAGGGTAATATCAATGCCCGCAATTACTCCGACTCTGGGCAGGCGCTGTCTGCTGAACGTGCAAAGGCCGTCGCCAAGTATTTCATCGCTTGCGGTATTGATCCGAACCGTCTGATTACGGTCGGCAATGGCAACACGAAGATGGTTGCAGATCCCGGCTCTGCCGATGCCTACCTGAACCGTAGAACCGACGTGTTCTTTAAGATCATCGAAGAGTAATTCTGCGCCTTACGAGGAGGGGCATTGTCCCCTCCTCGGGGCACCAACATAATAAAGGAGTGGTCAATATGGATGTAGTGAATGTAGAAAGCGCAAATTTGGACGATTTGAAAAAACGGTTCGTTGAAATTTGCGCTACTATCAATCGTCCGGGTATGGAAGATCTGATGGCGTGGTTGGAACGTTCTGACTTCTATACTGCGCCGGCAAGCACGCGCTTCCACGGCAACTATACTGGCGGGCTGCTGGAGCATAGCCTCAATGTGTACGACAAGCTCTCTGGGTTTGTGGCTCGCTATCCTGAACTGGAGATCTCACCGGAGACGGTGGCGGTCACTGCGTTGTTCCACGACCTGACGAAGGTAAACTACTACACCGTCAGCTCTCGGAACGTCAAGGATGATGTTACGGGCGCATGGCATAAGGAGCCGTTCTACAAAACGGAAGATCGTCTCCCGCTTGGTCATGGCGAGAAATCTGTCATTATCCTGCAGAGCTTCATCAAGCTCACACGTGACGAAATCTTTGCAATCCGCTGGCATATGGGTAGCTTTGATTGTGCAGTCAAAGGCGGGGATTACGGTATGGGCAATGCTTTCGAGACTTGCCCGCTGGCAGTTATGACGCATTTGGCTGATATGGAAGCTACCTATCTTGTTGAGTGTTTAGCAGCAAAGTAAATCAACGGAGGCTAACATGGAAAAAAGTGTTTTTCAAATTCTGAACGAGTACGACATCACGGAACACCTCAAGAAGAAAGACAAGATCGTCTATCTGCCCTGGTCTAAGGCATGGATGATCGTGAAATCTCTCTTCCCCAGCGCCAAGTTTACCATCAACAAGGCTGCTGACGGCTGCATCTATCATACGGACGGAAAGACCGCCTGGGTGGAGGTGTCTATCACTATCAACGACCAGACTGAAACGGAGTCTTTGGCTGTTATGGACTTCCGTAACAAGTCTATTCCCATCGACACGATCACCTCTGCCGATGCAGAGAAGTCTATCAAGCGCTGCTTGGTCAAGTGTGCTGCTCTGCACGGCCTGGGTCTGTCTCTTTGGACGGGTGAGGAGCTGTCCAGCGCCGCCCGCAAGAAGAAGGAAGACGATCTGGACGATGTGAAACAGGAGATCCTGAGCGTTGTTGCCGGAAAGCTGGAAGCCGGTGTGTCCAAAGACACCATCTACAAGGCTATCGAAAGTGTTGCCGGTGTGAAGAACCCCAACGCTATCAAGGATATCGCAACGGCTCAGAAAGTCGTTGAGCAGATCAAGAAACTGGAGGTAAAGCACAATGCTTAATAAGGTAATCATCATGGGTCGTCTTACCCGCGATCCTGAGATCAAGAAGGTAAACAATGACATCTCCGTGTGCAGCTTTTCTATCGCCTGCGACCGCGACATCGTGAACAAGCAGAACAATGAGCGCGAGACTGACTTCTTCGATGTGACTGCGTGGCGCTCTACGGCGGATTTCGTTGGCAAGTATTTTGGCAAGGGGCGCATGATCGTTGTTGTCGGTCGGCTGCAGAAGCGCAACTACACCGATAAGGACGGCAACAAGCGTTCTGCCGTAGACATCATTGCCGAGAACGTCTATTTCGGCGATTCCAAGAAGGACGGCGAGACTTCTGACAACGCCTCTGCCTCCACCACCGGATATGCTACCGCTCCTTCTCAGAACAGCGACTTCGCAAATGTCGGTGAGGAAGATGGAGAGCTGCCCTTCTGATGGATAATTCTTTTCTCCTGGACGCTATGGACTGGTCATACTCCCGCGTTAGCAGTTTTGATCAGTGCCCGCGTATGTTTGACCTTACTTACCTCCAGTGCATGGATCGCGTGGACAACGCTTTTGCTCAATGGGGTTCACTGGCGCACTCGCTTTTAGAGCGATATTTTCGTCAGCAGGTCGAGCTGTGGGATTTATCCGGCCTCTATGAGAAGGAATACGCAAGAGCAGTTACAGAACGGTTTCCATTTCCCCGGCTGGAAGACAGCTACTATGAGCGCGGTATGGAATACTTCGATAATTTCGGTGGACAACTGGGAGACGAAGAAGAAGTGCTTGCGGTCGAAGACCGGTATACCTCCACACTGGGCGGCAGACCGGTGGTGGGTGTCATAGACCTGGTGCCTCGTAATAGGTCTGGGCTGATCGTTTGCGATCACAAAAGCCGGGGCAAATGGAAATCCAGAGAGGAACGCCGCAAATATCTCCGCCAACTGAACTTGTATGCAGTACGGGTCAAAGAGGTCTACGGTGAGTGGCCGCATGAACTTTGGTTCAACAAGTTCCGCGAAGGTATCTTGGACAGAGAGCCATTCAACATCGTAACTGCTCAGGAGGACATAGACTGGTTCCTGCGTTCCATTGACGACATCTATAAGGCAAGGAATTTTCCTGCCAAACCTGACCGTTTCTTTTGTGACTACCTATGTTCTGTGCGTGAGCATTGCGAGCATTCCAGCCAATATGTTACGGAGGAATATAAGTGATGGAAAAGATCAAGGTAATTTTCCTCGACGTTGATGGTGTGCTCAACAGTGATCGTACAGTCCGCAAAACCCAAGGCGGCTATACGTTTGTTGACAACAGGCAAATGAAGAACCTGAAGCACATCATTAACATGACAGGAGCTAAGGTCGTTCTTTCCAGTGATTGGAGATACGACCGAGACGACCCGAGATACAACGGAGACTATCTGGAACTGGAAGCAGAGCTGTTGAAATACGGGATTCGTCTTTACGGCTTTACGCCGGAGCTGCCATCCTGTCACAGAGGTATGGAAATTGACTGCTGGCTAAAAGAACATAGCGAGGTCGGAGACTTCGTAATTCTGGACGACCGGGCAGATATCGAGCCGAACAAAGATCACTGGGTTCAGACAGTAATGCGCCGAGGACTCGGTGTTGAGGAGGCCGAGAGTGCTATCCACATCTTGAACGGCAAATGAAAGACGGATTTTATTTTATTCGGATAAGACCCGTCCACATGAAGTGGGCGGGCTTACCGAAGAACTGAGGTGATTTTACCCGTGCAGATTGATAGAGAAGCAATTTTGCAGGCCAAAGAAAAGCTCGGAGATCGTAACGCTCAGATTATCGTCGAAGAGCTGGGGATTACCGATTTCGATGAGAAAAACATGAAGTGTTGCTGCCCCTTCCATCAGGAGGATCACGCTTCCTTCATTTACAACAAGAAAGCATTCAACTTTCGTTGTTTCGGTAGTTGTGGCCGTAGCTACGACATTCTGGACGTTTTCATGTATAAAGGCGCGACTTATGCCGAAGCCTGTAAGAAACTTTTCGAGCTTGCCGAAATGCCCTACTCTTTCGGAGAGCTGGGCGTAAAAACCAAACGGCATTATAGATATCCCCACGAGGTTCCCTGCACTGATAAATCCAAAGTGTACGCATATTTTGAGCAGCGCAAGATCAGTCGTGAGACGCTGGATGCTCTTGATGTGCGGCAGGACTCCGAGGGAAATGTGGTATTCAATTACTACGACACGAACGATGTGTTGACGATGGTGAAATATAAACCGTCGCATAAAGTCCAGCATGGTCAAGCAAAGTGCTGGTGCCAGCAAAACTCTGATACGGCTCCGTTGCTGTTCAACATGAACCGCATCAACGTTAATTCTCCCCTTCTGATCTGTGAGGGCGAGCCGGATTGCCTTAGTGCGATTGAGGCAGGATTCAAAAATGCTGTTTCCGTTCCTCTGGGCAGTTCAAATCTCCACTGGATCGACGAAAACCTGGAATGGCTCGATCAGTTTGAGAGCATTATCATTTGCGCCGACAACGATGACGCCGGCGTGAAAATGCAGAAAGAGTGCGTTCCCCGGCTGGGTAGCTGGCGAACAAAGGTCGTAGACATCCCAGCAATCCCCATTGGAAATACTGGACGGGTAACAAAAGACCTGAATGAGATCCTTTACGTTTGCGGCAAAGACAAAGTGTTGGAGCTGATCTTGGACGCTAAGGACTCCCCTGTTCCTTCCGTAGCCGACCTTTCTGATGTCGAGCCGACCGAGTATGAGGATGTTGACGGTGTGACTACCGGGCTGAAGGCCATTGATGATGAGCTGATGCGGCTCTTTTTCGGAACGCTTACTATTGTGAGTGGTCAGCCCGGATCTGGTAAGAGTAGTCTTCTTACTCAGCTTGCGTGCAATTCTCTCGATAATGACATCAGTACGTGGCTTTTCAGCGGCGAACTTCCCAACGGTGTAGAAAAGTCCTGGTTCAACTACATTTTCGCCGGCCCCCGCAATATCACGGATGCTATCTCTCGTCGGGGCAATCCTTACAAGAAGATTTCCACGACGACGCTTGCCGAGATCAACAAGACCTATAAAGGGCGTTGGCATATCTATCGTGATGACTACGACAACACACTGGATAAGCTCATCGCCTCTATGACGGATACCGTTCGGAAGTACGGTGCCCGTTGTCTGATCCTCGACAATTTCATGTGTATTGACACTGAAACAAGCGAAGAGGAACTGCGCTCTCAGACAGATACGATTAAAAAGCTCATTGAGTTTGCTAAGAAGTATCAAGTGGCTGTAATCCTTGTTTGCCACCCTCGAAAGATGGACGCCGGAACCAATGTAGGCATCTATGATATCGCTGGTACCAGCAACATCGTGAACCTGGCACATCGGACTATTGGCCTGCGGCGAGTGACGGACGCAGAACGTGAGAATGCTGCGAAGTATTCTGAGAAGCGTCGCCAGTTGCTCAAGTACGATGTGATCGTAACTGTCGTCAAAGACCGTATGTTTGGCCGGCAGAATATCGACGTTGGCCTCTATTACGATCCCGCTTCCCGCCGTTTCTTCAGCGATATGGACGAGTATGACCGTCGTTTTTCTTGGGATAAGAAGGAGTACAAAGAGCCTCTGCCTCTTCCTCCTCAGCTGCTTGCTGAAGAGCGTGCCTCCGAAGACGAAGCATTTGGAGCGGTGAACGACAGAGAGGGCTAACTATGGCGGATTTCGGAGTATGTGACTGTGGCGGGAGCCTTATCCCTGTTTGGTTTACAGAAGAAGAGACAAAGGTTGCTAATGGCACTATGTATAAGACAGGCCGAGTTCGTAGGGCGTGTTCTCATCTTGTATGTGAGGATTGTCTGAAGAACTTTTGCGTTGACGATACCTTTGACGGGCCGTGGCACAATAGGAGGTGATCTTATTGAGCGGTAACTATATAGCATACCATGTCCATACTGAATTGTCTCTGTTAGACAGTGCAACGAAGTTTGAAGACTATATCGCTAAAGCTGTCGAGCTGGGGCAGACTGCTATTGCTTTTACGGAGCATGGTAACATTTATCAGTGGGTCGCCAAAAAGATAGCCTGTGATAAAGCGGGTTTGAAATATCTGCATGGCTGCGAAGTCTATTTGACTGAAAAGCTATTGCTTACCGATCCACGCACCGGAGAGCAGAATAAGGTACGCGATAACTACCACACCATCTTGATTGCCAAGAACTACACTGGTCTTCAGGAGATGAACGAGCTAATCAGCCGATCAAGCCAGGACGACCACTTTTACTACAAACCTCGTATCACGTTTGATGAGTTTCTTGGTATTTCCAGTAACGTCATTAAGATTAGTGCCTGTCTTGCTTCCCCATTGAATCGCATGAGCATTACTCATCCTATGTATGAGCGACTGCTGAAGCATTACGACTATCTGGAAATCCAAGCGCATGACCATCCGGAACAGGTTGCCTACAATCGCCATTTGGCGGAAATGTCTCAGAAATATGGCATCCCGCTCATTGCAGGTACCGATACTCATAGCCTCAACAAATACAAGGCTGAATGCCGAACGATCTTGCAGTTGAGTAAACACATCGAGTTTGCCGACGAAGATACGTTTGACCTTACCTATAAATCCTATGACGAGTTAGTAGCAATGTTCGCAACGCAGGACGCCTTACCGGAAGCGATGTATTTGGGGGCCATTGAGAACACCAACCGTATGGCCGACTCTGTAGAGCCGTTTGAGCTGGATATCTCGTTCAAGTATCCCATTCTCTATGGTGAACGCGATCGAGAGGTGCTTCATCAAGTTCTTGATGATAACCTGCAAGCAAAGATCAAAGAGGGTGCTATCACTCCAGAGCAGGTCGAGTCGTTCAAAGCGGCCATTGCTGAGGAATGCCGGGTCTTTGACAAAATTGAGATGTCCGGCTTCATGCTTTTTATGAGTGAATTGGTGACATGGTGTAAATCTCATGGTATCCCCATCGGCTTCAATCGTGGCTCCTGTGGTGGATCTCGTGTAGCTTATGTCACCAACACAACAGACCTCAATCCTGAGACATGGCATACAGTGTTCAGTCGCTTCTGCAACGAAGATCGTAAAGAGATTGGTGATATTGATATCGACGTGTCTCCCTCCCAGCGTGATCTGGTTTACGACTACATCATCAACCGTTTTGGTCAGGAAAAGACCGCGTTTATTCTGGCGATCGGCACTATCAAGTCCAAAGGCTGTATTGACGAAATCTGCCGTGCTTTGGCACTGCGTTGGAATCGTGAACATCAACGGGACGAGAAAGAGTTCCGTAGAGTGATGGCACAGCTCAAAGATGAGAACGTGAAGATCGTTTTTGGAAATGCGCGAGATGGATTTGGTTTGTATTTCTTCGACGAAGCCGGCAACCTCCTCTTGCCCAACCGTATGAAAGATATACCTCGCGCCGAGCTGATCAAGCAGTTTTCCAAAGAGTACACAAAACTCAAAGAGGAAAACGAAAGGATCTTTGCTAAGAACCCCTGGGCTGGTAAGGCAAGTGCCAATATCAAAAAGGAGTTTGAGGCAGACGAGGCAGCAGCTCGGGAAAAGTACCCCGAAGTATTCTACTACTATGACGGGCTTCTTGATGTGGCGATCTCTCAATCTATGCACCCTGCCGGTATTGTAGCAAGTCCTATTACCCTTCGAGACAATTACGGTACGTTCATCTCTGATGGGAAGGAAATCCTACAGATTGACATGGAGTGCGTGCATGAGGTCAGCTTGGTCAAGTATGACATTCTCGGGTTGAAAAACATTGAGATTATCAAAGACGCTTATGAGCTGCTGGGTAAGCCTTATCCGAAGTCTCACGAAATCAACTGGAATGATGAGGCTGTCTGGAAGGATATGCTGAGATCTCCCATTGGTATCTTCCAGTTTGAAGGAGAGTTCGCGTTCCAGATGCTCAGACAGTACGAGCCGCACAGTATTTTTGACATGAGCCTTGTTACGGCGGCGCTTCGTCCTTCGGGTGCGTCGTACCGTGACGACCTTATGCAGCACAAACCTCACAAGAATCCCTCTCCCATCATCGACGAACTTTTGGCAGATAACAACGGCTATCTTATTTA